>JANPOJ010000148.1:0-3639 GCA_031427935.1 Ilumatobacteraceae bacterium
AGAACAGCCAGCGCGCCGATCAGGGGCCACATCAGCTGGATACCGTAGCGCTCGCAGGTCGCAGGTCTCGGCGCCCGTGCGCGGCAGCGCTGGACGCGCAGGGCGAACGTTGCCGGACGCGGGACTAGATTCGATCTGTGATCTGCCGGGAGGCGAGGAGGGCTACGCCGGTCTGCTGTGGGCCTCGACATCGACGGCCCTCACACCCCGGGCCGTCCACGAGTTGGGCATGCAGCAGCTCGCCCTCCTCGACGATGAATACCGACTACTGGGCGAGTCGACCTTCGGCATCGAAGACCCGGCCCGCCTGCGCGAGCGACTGCGGATGGACTCATCTCTGCGATACACCAGCGCCGACGAGATCATCGCCGACGCGATGGCGGCGGTCGCCCGCGCCGAGACCGAGGTGCCGCGGTGGTTCGCCCGCCTGCCGCGGTCCGCCTGCAACGTCGTCGGCGCATCGAACGGCCCGATGGCGTACTACACCGGGCCGTCTCCCGATGGCAACCGCCCGGGCACGTACTACGTCAACGCGACGAACCCGGCAGCATGGGCTCGGTATCAGCTCGAGGTCACGACGTTCCACGAAGCCGTCCCGGGTCACCATCTGCAACTCGCACTGGCGCAGGAAGCAGACCTCCACCCCGTGGTCGGCGAGTTGGAGGTCACCAGCTTCGGCGAGGGATGGGGACTGTACGCCGAGCGGGTGGCCGACGAGATGGGTCTGTACAGCTCGCCGCTGCAGCGCGTCGGGATGCTGACCCTCGACTCGCTCCGGGCCGCGCGCCTGGTGGTCGACACGGGCATCCACGCTCTGGGCTGGTCGCGCGACGCGGCAATCGAGTTCTTGCTCGCCCAGACTGCGCTGGACCGCGTGAACGCGGCATCAGAGATCGATCGCTACATCGCCGCACCGGGCCAAGCAACCAGCTACATGATCGGCCGGCTGGAGATCCAGCGGTTGCGCGCTCATGCCCAGCACCGCCTCGGCTCGAGGTTCTCCGTCACGACGTTTCACGACATCGTGCTTGGCAGCGGCATGACACCGTTGCACCAACTGGCCCGTTCGATCGATGTCTGGCTGGATCAATCTCTGTCCGGATAGGGCAGCGTCGCGTGAAATCTACCGGCGACGGGCGCGGAAGACGGCCAGCAGCTCATCGCGTACGCCGGGCTCTGCGGACTCGATCGTCTCGACGCTCTCCAACTGTTCCAAAGCGGCTTGGGTCGCGCGCATCTGCTCGATGTATGCGATGCAACCTGGGCAGGTCGTGATGTGCAGCTCGAGATCGCTCCGCGTCGGCTCCTGCAACGCGCCCTCCAGCCAGTCGGTGACGACTTCGACCAGCTTCTTGCAATCAAAGGGATCGTGAATCACGAGTTCCGCCTATGCATCGAAGTACTGCTCCAATGCCGCACGAACGCGTGACCGCGCCCGGTGCAGCAGCACACGTTGATTCGCCTCGGTCACATCCAGCAGGTCACACACCTCCGCAGCGGTGAAGTGCGACAGGTCGCGCATCACAATCACCTCGCGCTGCGCGGGCGGCAGCTCGGCGATCACCGCGTCGATGATCTCCCGCGCCTCGCCAGCCAACAAGCGCTCCTCGGCGTCGCCGTCCCACCGCTGCGGCGGCGTAGCCCAGTGGCCGGCCCACAACGCGTCAGATCCTTGGAATCGCTCGGTCGGCACCGACGGCGCCGAGTCGTCGTTGGCCAGTGCCGACATCGGCGTCGTGCGCCGCTCGCGCTCGCCCCGCGCCCGGGCACGGTAGATCAGGATCTTGTACAGCCAGGTCTTGACGGTCGACCGTCCCTCGAAGCGATCGATGCCTTCGATCACGCCGATCCACGTGTCTTGTGCGACTTCCTCGGCGACGGCCCGGCCCGGTGTGTAGCGCATGGCGACCCTCACCAGGGACCCGTGGTACCTGTCGACCATCTCGACAAAGACGGCTTCGTTGCCTGCGCGCAGCCCGGCGATGATGCGCTGATCATCAGCTGTTGCTCCGACGAGGGTCGCGGGATCGGTCACTGATGGCCGAACTTAGTCGGGCCTGCGTCGCGCGATGGAGGCTCACCCTGTTGCAGTGTGGCGACGATCCGATTTGTGACAACACGGGAAGCAATCTGACAACACCGTCGACACGGCCGCGGGTTGCAACGACTTCGCAGTGGGCAAGACTGCACCCGACATGAACGATGCAGAACGCACCCGGCTCGCCGACCCCGAATGGAAGCGGTGGGGGCCATACGTGTCGGAACGAGCGTGGGGCACGGTGCGCGAGGACTACAGCGAGCACGGCAACGCGTGGGGCTCGTTCCCTCACGACCACGCTCGCTCCCGGGCGTACCGATGGAACGAGGACGGCCTTGCCGGCATCTGCGACGATGCCCAGTCGTTGTGCCTGGCGTTCGCGTTCTGGAACGGGCGCGATCCGATCCTGAAGGAACGGATCTTCGGCCTCACCGGGCCGCAGGGCAACCACGGCGAAGACGCCAAGGAGTACTGGTTCTACGAAGACTGCACACCGACGCATTCGTGGATGCGCTGGCGGTACTTCTACCCGCAGGCAGAGTTCCCGTACACGCAACTGGTCGACGAGAATGCTCGCCGTGGGTCCGATCAACCGGAGTTCGAACTGCTCGACACGGGCATCTTCGACGAGGATCGTTACTGGGACATCGTGGTCGACTACGCCAAGGCCGCATCCGACGACATCGTCGTGCGAGTCACGCTGCGCAACGCCGGCCCGGATGCCGCCAGGCTGCACGTGTTGCCGACGTTGTGGTTCCGCAACACGTGGTCGTGGGGGCTCGACGACCGCAAGCCGAGCATCGAGGCGGCGGGCGACGGGCTGGTTGCCCGGCATCACTCAGACCCGACGATGCGGTTGACCGGCGGCGGCTCGCCGTCGGCCCTTTTCTGCGACAACGAATCGAACTCCCGCCGGTTGTGGGGCGTCGACGGTGCCGTATTCCCCAAGGACGCGATCAACGATCACGTCGTCGACGGACGCGACTCCGTCAACTCCGCGCAGATCGGCACCAAGGCTGCACTGTGGTACCAGGTCGAGGTGGCCGCCGGCGCCACCGAGGAGATCACCCTCCGATTGCACCGCGACGGCACCACGCCAGCGCCCGCGAGCGCCGACGTGCTGAGCGCTCGACAAGCCGATGCGGACGAGTTCTACGGCGCGCTGACCCCGCCGGCGACCACAACGGACGAGGCGATCATCATGCGCCAAGCACTCAGCGGCATGCTCTGGTCGAAGCAGTTCTACCACTACGACGTGGCCCGCTGGCTCGACGGCGATCCCGGTCGGCCGGCACCTCCTGCGGCCCGCCGCACCGGGCGCAACGCCGCGTGGCGACACCTCAACAACCACGACGTGATCTCGATGCCCGACAAGTGGGAGTACCCGTGGTACGCGGCGTAGGACCTCGCCTTTCATGCGGTCGCCCTGGCCCACGTCGACCCGACGTTCGCCAAGGACCAACTGATCCTGCTGTGCCGCGAGTGGTACATGCACCCCAACGGCCAGCTGCCCGCGTACGAGTGGGCGTTCGGCGATGTCAATCCTCCCGTACACGCGTGGGCTGCGCTGCGGGTCTTCGAGATCGACGGCGGCAACGACT
>JANPOJ010000149.1:0-15874 GCA_031427935.1 Ilumatobacteraceae bacterium
CACGGCTATTGCCTCGCAGGTGGCACGGAACTGGCGACGGCGTGCGATCTCGTCTATGTCGCCGACGACGCCAAGATCGGCTACCCGCCGGTGCGCCTGATGTCACCGCCCGACATGCAGTGGCAGACGTGGTTGATGGGACTGCGGCGGGGGATGGAGGCGCTGTTGACCGGCGACTCGATGACTGGCACAGAGGCGGTCGCGGCCGGATTCGCCAATCGGGCATTCCCGGTCGCCGATCTCGACGAGGCGGTGCTGGCGATCGCCGAACGAATCGCCAAGGTCCCGCCGGATCTGCTGGCGTTGAACAAGCGCTCGGCCCACCGTGCGATGGAGGCGATGGGGATCCGCACCGGCATCCGGGCGACGGCCGAGATCCAAGCACTCGGGTTCCACCAGCCCGCATCGCGCGAGTACATGGCATCGTTCGCCGACAAGGGTGTGACCGAGGCGCTCAGCGAACGCGACCGAGCCTTCGGCGATTACCGGGAGCAACCGAACTCGAGCTGAGGGCTGGTGTCGGTCAACGCGTTCGGGCAGCGATCGTCCGCGTGCGCTCACAGAGCGCGTCGAACATGTCGACCAGTTCCGGCGCCCGTTCGCTGACGGCCGCTCGTTGACGTGCGACGGTCGCCTCGTCGCCGCGGGCGATGGGACCAGTCAGCGCGGCCGCGCCCATCGACTCCCAGTTCTCGAGGGTGGCGCGGATCAATGGCACGAGGATGCTGCGATCGGCACCCATCGTGCGCAGCATGACCTCGGCGGCGTCCTCCAGGGTCACGAGGAAGTTCGACGCGATCGATGCGGCAGCGTGGTACGCAGCCCGGTCAACGTCGTCGATCTCGACAGCGGTCATGTGGCAGGCATCGGCAAGGGTGCGTGCGATCTGCAGGGCTCGCGGTGTGCTACCGGCTACGGCTGCGCCGGCGCCGGCAAAGTTGGCACCCTCGAGCGTCACCGTCATCAGTGGGTGCAACCCGAACGCCTCATGCGGCGCCAGAACCGCGACGCCGAGTGAGCCGGCGCAGTGGCCAACCACCGGACCGAGCGCGATGGTGCGCGATGCCCGGGCGATCTCGTCGTCGGGAACGGCCAAAAGCACCACGTCGAAGCCGTCGCCGTCGAATCCGCGTCCGTACGGTCCCTCCAACCACGGAAGGGTTCTGACCAGGGCGTGGCCGACTCGTCCCGTGCCGACGACGGCGCATCGACCGAACGTCCAGGCCTCGGGTCGCTGTTGGGACACGGCGCCAGGCTAGGCGTTGGGCGGGTTCAGCGGATCGGTGGCGGCGGGTCGCCGTCGTCGTGGCAGCCGTCGATCACTGGATGCACCGTCCAGGTGTTGACGGGCTGTGACTGGCTGTGGATCGTCTCGTCGGAACCGGCTTCGGTGACCTTCTCGCACCAACGGTCGATGGCCTCACGCGTGTGCGGCGGGGCGAACTCGGTGCCCCACCACGAACCACTCCATTCACCGATTCGCTGGCAATGCGTGATCGGGTGGATCTCATTCCACCCCTCGTGCGCGGAGTCGTAGACCCATCGGCCCTTGACGACGAGGATGTCGGCGCCGCGACCGAACACGTCGTTGGTGTGCAGCTCACCGAGCGCTGGGTTCACGTCGTTGGGGTCGCCGGTGTCGAGCAGCGCGGCGATGATCCCGATGACCGTGATCAGCGCGGCAATGGCGCCGAGTATCGCGCAGGCGATCCAGCCGACGACCGGGATCGCACACACGACCGTTGCCGCAACTGCGAACGGCAGCGCGGCCAGGCAGGCGATCATGAGGTCGTAGACGCCACCGCCCTCGAACTCGACGTGCAGTGAGGCAGCTTTGATGTTCTCGAAGTTCGTATCGTCGACCGGTGTGACCTCGAGGCCGAACTTCGACTTGAGCAGCTCTCCCTGCACCGGATCGTTCTGGGCCTGCGTCAACGTGGGTTGGATCAGGGGTGCGAGTACGAGGTTCACGCTGAGGTCGGTGTCGAACTTGTCGAGCAGCGTCTTCTTCGACGGTGGCTCGATGCGGCCCACCCAGCCCACTGCGCAGCGGTCGCCGCCAAGGCAGATCAGCCGGTCGTAGAGCCACCAGCGGCAATAGGCGATGATCGCGGTGAGCGCGATCACCCCGAGGCCTGGTGCGATGGCGCCGCCGAAGACGATGATGGGGATCGCCACCACCGCTGCGGCGATGATCGCCTGGGCGGCAACCTTTCCGATGTGCTTGTCGTGGGAGATGCAACTCGTGTAGTTCTTGGCGGTCATGTCGCCACCACCTCGAGCGTGATCCCGCCGGCCACGAAGTCGTCGCCATCGACGCCGCGCACATTGAAGCGCTGCGATCCGACGAATCCCGCCGGCGGCACGACCGACAGTTTCACGGTCGCTGAGTCGCCCGGTCCCAGCACGGGCTGTTCCGGGTTGAAGTGCACCGACCATCCCTCCGGCACGGGGTGGTCCGCTCGATCATGTCGCGCCAGTACTGCGTCGGGCACCTCGGGGTGCGTGGTCCGCGGCGCACGAGCGCCGGGTCGCTGGCTGCCCTTGCTCGGTGCACCCCGCCGCCCGGGCGGAGGGCAGGGCGGTGGAGGTGGCAGCTCGTACGTGTCGACCTCGAAGGTGAACACGTGGCGATCGTCGGATTGGTTCCCGAGCGTGAACTCGAACTCGGCCGGCGAGCTTGCGTGCCCGACCTGCAGGTTCTCCTGCCCCAGGTTGTTCATCGGGTTGGCGTCGTCGAACCAGTCGAACGACACCTGGAGGCAGTAGTGGCCCGGCGTGACAGGCGATCGCCACGGCATCGACGCGAACGCCGGGCAGCCGGGGCCTCCCTTGACGCCGAGGTCGACCTTGGTCACACCGATGGGCACCGAGATCACGCCCATCCCGAAGTCGATGTACGACATCCCGACGTCCATGCCCACCACCGGCGCGCTGGTGGAACCGTTCCAGATGCGGGCCACGATCTCGTAGTCGGTGTCCGGTGCGATGTCGCTCGACGGGACTGGGACGCCACTGCGGCGAAGCTCGATGTCGGGGTTGTCCCACGTGACCGCGAACCCGAGGCTCATCAGGTACCACTGCGAGTAGATCATCGGGTCCGGTTGCACGTACTCGGGATGCCGGATCGGTACGCAGTTGGTGTCCGCGCCGCGCGACGAGCGGCCGTCATGCCCGAGCAGGCGGCGGATCCAAGCGAGCAAACGGGCGAGGAGCTCGCGCAGCGCCGTGATCCAGCCGAAGAGCAGCGCCCCCATCAACCGCACGGCGGTGCGGACGACCTTCACGTCCCTCTCACGCCTGCGTCATGCGCGGCCGGCGCCAGTCGAGGTGAGCTGCCAGCGCGGCCGCGGTCGCGACCGCGAACAGGCCGAGGGCAGTCGCCCACTCGAGGACACCGCTCCCATGATCGGGGTCGAACCTGAAGACGATCTCGATCCATTCGCGAGATATCAGTGTGACGACACCGAGCATCGTTGCCACGACGGCAACGACGAGATCGATGCCGAACCGCAGTCGGGAGAATCTTCCGGGACGAGCACGCACGCACAACCCCCTTTGTCTGATCGAGGAGACTAGCGCTCGCCAGACAGGCGGATTTCCTGACACCGCCCCGGCCGACCGGCGCGGCGCACATACGCAAGGCGAACTACAGTCGCGCCGTCCACACCGAGCGACAGGGGAACGCAACCATGGGGGAGTACGTCTCGATCACGGCACAAGACGGCAGCGGCACGTTCAGCGCCTACCTCGCCAAACCGGCGAAGGGGTCCGGCCCCGGCATGGTCGTGATCCAGGAGATCTTCGGCGTCAACGAATACGTCCGCCGCATGGCCGACCGGTTTGCCGAGGAGGGGTACGTGGTGCTGGCACCCGACCTGTTCTGGCGGATCGAGCCCGGCATCGACCTGGGTTACAGCCCCGAGGAATGGCAGCAGGCGTTCGGTCTGTTCCAAGCCTTCGACGTCGACAAGGGCATCGACGACATCGCCGCGACCATCGACGCACTGAGGGCCCGCGGCGACCAGGTCGGTGGGGTCGGCTGCGTCGGGTACTGCCTCGGCGGCAAGCTCGCCTACCTCACCGCGACGCGTACTGATGTCGATTGCGCCGTCTCGTACTACGGCGTGGGAATGGATGCGCACGCCGATGAGGCGCAGAAGGTCACCGTGCCGATGGTGTTCCACATGGCCGAACTCGATGCCTACGCACCGGCCGAATCTCGCGACGCACTGATGGCCGCTTTCGAGGGCAACCCCAATGCCACCTTCTACGTCTACCAAGGGCAGGATCACGCCTTTGCCCGCGAGGAGGGCGAGCACTACGACAAGCCGTCGGCGCTGATGGCCTACGGCCGCACGATGGAGCTGTTCCATCGCACCCTCGGTCCGATCTCCGATCTGTCGAAGCTGTGGGACGATCACTGCTACTTCGAGTTCGCCACTCGCAACGTGCCCGACACGATGGGCACGATGGTCGCCGAGCCCTACGTCAACCACATCCCGACGATGACCGGTGGTGTCGGTGCGCAGCAGCTCAGCCGGTTCTATCAGTGGCACTTCGTCGATGCCAATCCCGAAGACACCAAGCTGATCCCGATCTCGCGAACGATCGGCTCCACCAGCCTGGTCGACGAGATGTTGTTCTCCTTCACACACACCCGCGAGATCGACTGGATGCTGCCCGGTGTTGCGCCGACTGGAAAGTACGTCGAGGTTCCCCTGGTCGCCATCGTCAACTTTCGCGGCGACAAGCTGTACCACGAGCACATCTATTGGGATCAAGCGTCGGTCCTGGTGCAGATCGGTGTGCTCGACCCGACCGGGCTTCCGGTCGCAGGCATCGAGACGGCCAAGAAGCTGGTCGACGAGACGCTGCCTTCGAACACGCTGATGCAAGCGTGGGCGGGCAGCGAAGGAAAGGCGGTCGGCTGATGGACCTCCATGGAGCAGTCGTGTTGATCACCGGCGCCGGCGGCGCGATCGGGCAGGCTTCGACCAAGGCATTCGTCGATGCGGGCGCTGCGAAGGTCTACGCGGCGACGCGTGTCGACGGCGCCGAGGTCGGGCTCGCCGACGAGCGGGTCGTTCCCATCCACCTCGACGTCACCGATCAGGCATCGATCGCCGCTGCCGCGGCGAAGTGCGGCGACGTGACGGTGCTCGTCAACAACGCCGGCGTCAATCACAACGCGCCGGTCGTCGGCGCCAGCGACGACGAGTGGGCTCGCCACGAGATCGAGGTCAACTACCTCGGCAACCTGGCCGTCAGTCGGGCGTTCGCGCCGATCTTGGGAGCCAACGGTGGCGGGGCGATGGTGAACGTCTTGTCGATCCTCAGCCGGATCAACCACCCGGGCATGGCGACGTATTGCGCGTCGAAGGCCGCACTCCACTCGGTGACCCAGGCATTTCGCGCCCAGTTGCGCGAACAGGGCACGTTCGTCTGCGCGTTCATGCCGGGTGCCGTCGACACCAGGCTGACGGCCCATCTGCCGATTCCGAAGATGACCACCGAGGAGACGGCCACGGCGATGATCGATGCCATACACAACGACGTCGAAGATGCGTACCCCGGTGACATGGCGGGAGGCGTCTCGGCCGGTCTCGCCGCCGATCACAAGTCGGTCGAGGCGCAGTTCGCCGAATTCATCTAGTGCCCTGACAAGCAGCGCGCCCTGCTCGATGGATGCCCCGACCCGGCTCTTGTTCGGAACCAGAAGCGCCGTTCGGAGTGCGTCAACTGGCTGGCGGTGACCGCGAATCTGCGCCGTCGTTATGGGCGGCTCTTGAGGGCGACCAACTCGCAACTAGCGCGACTTGGTCGGGAGTCGGGCGGGTGTGTTGCCCGTTGAGGTCGGCGATACCGAGTGACCTCGATCGACGGTGGCGGGGGCCAGATCGCTTGGGGTGCGGGTACTCGCTGGCCACGGCCCTAGACGGGGAACCTCGTCGCCGGTCCCGCGCGGTCGGACCTCTTCGCCGACGGAGGGGCGCTCATGTCGACGACTAGGACCGCCTTCGGGGAGACTGAGGATGTGTTCGAGCGCGTTATCGACCCACCAGTACCGCTCTCGACAACCTGGTTCCGGCTGGAGACCTTGGCGCCGGCGCACAACGAACGCGACTACGAGGCGTGGATGTCGAGTGTCGAGCACATCCATGCAACGGCGGGGTTTGCGCAATCGGACTGGGGAGGTGACGACTGGCCGACGCCGATGACGTTGGAGGAGAACCTCGCTGATCTGGAGAATCATCTGCGTGAGTTCGTCGCCGGTGAAGCGTTCGCGTACAGCGTGCTGGACGGTGATGACGTGATCGGATGCGTCTACATCGACCCCGACGGCAGCGGTGCCGCTGACGCGATGGTTCGGTCATGGGTACGAGCGTCACGCGCTGAACGGGACCTGGATCTGGCCGTTGAGATCGACCAGTGGCTGCGCGAGGCATGGCCATCGCGCTCGAGGCGATGGCCTGGACGCCCGGCGCTCGGCTCATAGCCGGGCGCATCAACGTACGCCCGTTCGCGGTCGCGAACCCGGCGCAGATCTCGGGCGCTCAGGACGCCGGTATTGCTAGCGCCAGATGTGCCGTGTGGAGCGCCTGAGCCGTTCGCCGCGTTGAGTGGTTCGGTGCTGATGTTATGCGTGTCCCTGACGTCACTTGGACGAGGCTTCGATCACCGCGACGGAGGCGCGTTATCGGGCGGCGTGGTGAGGCACGTCGCCTGGTTACTTCGTCGTCGTTGGTGTACGAGGGTTGAGCGTGCCTAGGGCGTGTCGCTAGCGACCGGGCCGTAGCCTCATATCCGGTGACGGCCGATCGTTGGCGCGAGGTGAACAAGGCGAACTGGGAAGCGCGTGTGCCGCTGCACACCGCTCCTGGTGGCTACGAGCTGGACGCCTTCGACGATCCCGGCCATCTCAGCAGTGTCGTGCGGTACGACTTGCCTCGGCTCGGTCGTCTCGACGGACTGGATGTGGTGCATCTGCAGTGCCATATCGGTACCGACACGGTCAGCTTGGCCCGCCTTGGTGCTGGCAGTGTCACCGGTTTGGACTTCTCGCCGTCGGCGCTGGCCGCGGCACGAGGTTTGGCTGTGCGTGCCGGTGCGGTCGTCGCGTTCGTGGAATCCGATCTGTATGACGCCGTCGAGGCGTTGAGCCCTGCTCGTTTCGATGTCGTCTACACCGGTGTCGGTGCGATCTGTTGGCTGCCCGACATCGCCCGCTGGGCGCACGTGCTAGCCGAGCTGTTGCGCCCCGGTGGTCGCCTGTTCATGCGCGAAGGCCACCCGATGTTGTGGACGATGAGCGACCCGCGAGCCGACGGCCTGCTGGTGGTCGAGTTCCCTTACTTCGAGACTGATGGGGTCGAGTTCAGCGAGCCGATCACCTACGGCGGCGAGGGAACGCTCGGCGCGCCGGACATCATCCACTTCAATCACGGTCTTTCTGAGATCTTCAATGCGTTGTCTGCTGCCGGTCTCACCATCACCGCGTTCGACGAGCACCGTGAGGTGCCGTGGAACCCGTTGGGTGACCTGATGAAGGCCAGCGACACCCACGAGGGCGAGTTCGTGCTCGATCACGGTCCCGACCGCCTTCCCCTCAGCTACACGCTCCAAGCCATCAAGCCCGCCGACTGACGACAGTCGCGTTGACCCGCACGACAGCGGCGTCCATTCGACAGCACGAAGTCGAGCGACCGCCACAACTGCACCGTCGCCGGATCCCGGGCCCTCGTTCGTCGATGAAGAGTCCCCGTGGCGCAGTCGCAGGGGCGCGCCTATGCGCCGATCTGGCCCGTCGCTTCCCTCCGTCGTTCGGTGTCATTCTGGCTGCGCGTTCTGTGCGCCGTGCGCACCTCGCTCGCGGCAGCGAGGCGCGAATGGCGACCGGCTACGACTCGACGAGAATCACGACAGTCTCGGGCAGCACACCGTCGTGCTGCATCGCCTCACCGAACTCTGGACTCTGCATCGCTTCCATGAGAGCGTCGACGTTGGGGCACTCAGCCATGAGAGCGACTCGGGTTGGGTTCTGCGGGTCGACGAACGTGCGGATGTTGGTGATACCGATCTGGGCCATTACCTCAGCGCGCTTTGGTGATGCGAGCCAATGAGCGGTGTCCTTCACGTTGTGGTGGGCGATGATCGTGGGCATGAGACGCTTCTCTCTTGGAGCGCGTCGCTCGCGGTTGCGGGCTGATGGCTCGCCGCATCGTAAGCCGTAGTCGCGACGCCGCGGACGAGTCGGTGCTGGCCTCATCAATCCCGAGCGGTCGTTGACGAGGTTGACTCCGGGCAGCGCGCCTGACCGACTCGGTTTTCCATTCGGCTCACGTGCGGCTCGCGGGTTCTGCTTCAGATCGGTCAGTTCGTCGCGACATAGGCGATCTGGCTGTCTTCGTCGTCGGCCATCGTGGCGTTGTTCGGAGTGAGTGTTTTGTGGCCTGAAGGATGCGGGTGGCGCGGATCGCGATAAGGACGACGAGTGTCTTCAGGTGACACCGAGGACTGATCCGCCGCGGTGGTGGTTGCGGACTGCGATCACGTCGCGGTCGTCGAGGCGCCACTGGCGGCGTAGCGACGAAGGGGTTCGGCTCATCGAGCTCACCTGGCCCACAGCACGCCGCGCGGGCGGCCGTTAGCGTGAGCGCGATGAGTTCTCCGCGGTTCACGTTCACCGCGCCATTGTGGTTGAACGATGGCGGGTCGTGGCACTTCGTCGCCGTACCAGAAGCCGACGCCGACGTGATCGAGGAGATGTTCGGGGCTGACGCGGGTGGGTTCGGATCAGTGCGGGTCGAGGTGACGATCGGCGCCACCGTGTGGCGCACCTCGTTGTTTCCCGACAGCAAGCGCAAGACGTACGTGCTGCCAATCAAGAAGTCGGTCCGAGTCAGCGAGGGACTTTGCACCGGCCATCCCGCCCACATCGCACTCGTGGTCGTGACCTGACGGTCCGTGCCGCGCCTTCCGAGGGTGACCGATGCGCCGTTCTGTCGAGCTGGTTTCCGGGCTGCTGTGTGTCGGATCGAGCCCGAAGCCGCGATACCCGGCTCACACCGCACCGATCGACGCGCCTGCTCCAACGATCTGGGTGCCAGCCTTGTCCATCGCCGCAAGTCGTCGAAATCCTTGGCGCCCAGATCCGAAACGTCCGCGAGAATAACGCACCGAGCTGGCGATCTGGGCGCCACGCTCGCTCATCGCCCGAGGCAATCGAAATCCTTGGCGCCCAGATCGGTAGGCCCGTCGAGAACGTCGCACGGAGCCGCGTTCTGGGCCCGGCCGGCATATCACCGAGGTGCCGGACGAATACCGAGCAACGGTTGGCAGTCGAGGCACGAGGTCGACCTCTCGCCTGTATCGCGACTCTGTGACGGTCGCAAGAACGACGCGATACCATCGCCGTTGATGGCACGCCCACTCTCGATCGTGTGTGTCGGTGGCGGCCCCAGCGGGCTGCTGCTCGGCATCGTGCTGCATCGAGCCGGTGCGGGGACCGTGACGGTGCACGAGCGCAACGCACCCGACGACACGTTCGGGTTCGGCGTGGTGTTCTCGGACGAGACCTTGGCCAACCTCCGGTCGGCCGACCCAGAGGTTTTCACGAGGATCGAAGAGGAGTTCGCCTATTGGCCGATCATGGATGTCGTCCATCGCGGTCGTACCCTGCGTTCGGGCGGCCACGGGTTTGCAGCACTGTCACGCAAGCGGTTGTTGAACCTGCTCAGCGAACGAGCCAGTGAGCTCGGTGTCGTCATGCGTTACCGCGACGAGATTCGCTCGCTCGACGACATTGGCGCGGCCGACCTCGTCGTGGCCTGTGATGGTGTCAACAGTCAGATCCGCAACGAGTTGGCCGAACAGTTCCGTCCGAGCATTGCCCGCGGCGGATCGAAGTACATCTGGTTCGGTACCACGAAGCGCTTCGACCACTTCACGTTCCTGTTCGCCGAGACCGAATGGGGCTTGTTCCAGGCGCACGTCTACCCCTACTCGTCGACGGAATCGACGTTCATCGTGGAGACGAGTCCGCAGGCCTGGCATCGCGCCGGCCTCGACGCAACCGCGGCGACCGTGTTCGCGCCCGGCCGGAGTGATCCGCTGGCACAGGAGTTCTGTGAACGGATCTTCGCCGGTCCGCTCGATGGTCACGCGCTGATCGGCAACAACTCCAAGTGGCTGGAGTTCAACACGGTGCGAAATGGATCGTGGAGTGCCGTCCACGCCGGGCGCGATGTCGTGCTGTTGGGCGACGCGGCCCACACCGCACACTTCTCGATCGGTTCGGGCACGAAGATGGCGTTCGAAGACGCGATCGCGCTTGCCGAAGTGCTAGTCGGTGGCAGCGGTTCGATGTCCGAACGCCTGACCGCCTACGAAGCGGTTCGACGACCACAGATCGAGAGCACACAGCGCGCCGCGATCACCAGTGAGCGCTGGTTCGAGGCCGCGTCGCGCTACATCAACCTGCCGTCGGAACAGTTCGCCTTTCAACTGCTGACCCGAAGCCAGCGGATCACCTACGACAACCTGTTCGTGCGCGACGAAGGCTTCGCCAAGGAGATCCTCGGCTGGTTCCATCGCAGCCGACCCGACCACCTGCGGCCGGTGTCCGACACGACCCCGCCGATGTTCTACCCGTTCGAGTTGCGGTCGGTGCGGCTGCCCAACCGCGTCGTGATGTCACCGATGGCGCAGTACTGCGCGACTGACGGGATGCCCACCGACTGGCACCTCGTGCACCTCGGATCGCGAGCGGTCGGTGGTGCTGGACTGGTGATGACCGAGATGACCTGCGTCTCGCCCGAGGGCCGCATCACACCCGGGTGCACGGGGATGTGGAACGACGGCCATGCCGCGGCGTGGCGGCGAGTCGCCGACTTCGTCCACGACAACACCCCCGGCTGCATCGGTCTGCAGATCGGCCATTCGGGCCGCAAGGGCTCGACGTGCGTGCCGTGGGAGGGCACCGACCTGCCCCTTGGCGACGGGAACTGGGAGCTCCTCGCTCCATCACCCATCGCATACATGCCGGGCAACGTCGTGCCGCGCGAAATGAGAGGCGACGATATGGACATGGTGATCGCCGACTTCGTTCGCTCGACGATGCTGGGTATCGATGCCGGGTTCGACCTCCTCGAGGTCCATGCGGCTCACGGCTATCTGCTGTCGTCGTTCCTGTCGCCGGTCACCAATCATCGGTCCGATGAATACGGTGGTTCATTGGCCAATCGCATGCGGTTCCCGCTCGAGGTCGTGGGCGCCGTGCGGGCAGCATGGCCCGATCACCTGCCCTTGAGCGTGCGCATCTCGGCGACCGACTGGATCGATGGCGGGTTCGGTGGCGACGATGCCGTGGTGCTCGCCGAGGAGTTGATGCGCTCGGGCTGCGATGTGATCGACGTCTCGACCGGGCAGGTCGACAAATCCGATCACCCTGAATACGGCCGGCTCTACCAGACCCCCTTCGCTGACCGGATCCGCCAGGAGGTGGGCATCGCCACGATGGCGGTCGGCGCGATCTCCAGCGTCGACGACGTCAACACCGTGATCCTGTCGGGTCGTGCCGATCTGTGCCTGCTCGCCCGTCCGCACCTCGTCGACCCGTACTGGACGCTCAACGCGGCCATCGATCTGGGCTACACCGGTCACGCCTGGCCGAAGCAATACCTGACAGGCCGCACGGCGCGCCGTCGAGAACAACAGCCGCTGGCATTGTTCGAGGGTCGCCGCGAACGCTAGGCGTTCTCGCGACTGAGGCGGCGCTGCCCGATCGTGTTCTCGACGTGGCGCATGGCGGGATCGGCGAGCAGACCGACGCCGTTCATGAAGACCTCGTACGCGGCGCGTCGCTGTGGTGCGCAAGCACTGAGCTCGTCGGGCAACCCCGGGTCTTCGTAGGCCAGCCGTCGCCAATCCTCCAGCAGCGTGACGTAGTCGACGAATGCGGCGCGGACCCCGTGATCGTGGGCCTCCCACCGAGACAGCATTCGTTGGTGGCGCCTGGTGAAGGCACCGTAATGACGCACGAGCGCGCCGACGTCCCACGCTGATGCCGCGAACGTCTGCACGTCGGCAAACCCTTGGTACCTGCCCTCGAACATCGAGGTGTAGCGGGCGAGATCGAGGCGCTGGAGTATTCGGCGCACGTCGAGTGCGACGCGGCGCGGCGCCATCCAGACCCCCGGGGCGAGCGGCCCACAACCGAGCCCGGCAAGCCTGGTGCGCAGCAGATGCCGACGATCCCGCTGCGCCTCGGGGACCGAGAACACGATCAACACCCAGCCGTCGTCGAGGTCGGCCGCGATCTCGCTCTGGAAGATGCGTACGTCACCGTCGCGCAGCACGTCGAGCAGCTGTTCGCCGGCCGCGTATCCGGCACTGCCGAAGTGCCTCCCGCTCGTCAGCAGACCGGTTCGCTTGAGCCGGGCGATCGCCGAGCGAGCGGACTGCTCGTCGATGCCCAGGTCGGCCAGCAGTACCACGAGGTCGGCAATCGCCACCCAATTGCCGAGCCGGCGGATGAACGCGCCATACAGCGTGACGATCGCGGCTCTGGGCGTGAGGGCAGGTGAAGTGTTACGCATCGAAGTCGGCAGTGTGAACGGTCGAGCACACTACGGTAGACCGTGGAATGCAGCTGCGTGCCGTGTGCTAGCTTCCGAATCGTCTTGCTCATTGGTGACGACCGTCAGAAGCACGGAATGTCGGCCGGTGAGCTGATCGGCCGGCGCTCGACGTCGGACAAGCAACAAGGGGGAGCATTCGATGCGTAGGAAGTCACTTGCGGCAATCCTCGCCGGAACTGCGCTGATCGCTGTGGCATGCGGCAGCGACGCCAAGACAGCCACAACAAACGGAACGACTGCGGCGGCGGTGACCACGGCAACGACACCTGCTCCCGCAACGAGCGCCGGCGCTCCCGCCACCACCGCCGCGGGCGCCGCGACCACTGCGGCGACGTCGTCCGAAGGGCCGATCGTGATCGGTGCAGCAATCGACCTCACCGGGAACATGGCGCCGTTCGACGCGCCGGCACTCGCGTCGGCCCAGATCGCCGTGAAGAAGATCAACGATGCCGGCGGCGTGCTCGGCCGACAGCTCGAGCTCAAGTTCATCGACGACAAGCTCGATCCCGCAGCGACCAAGGCGGCGGCAGTCGACCTGATCACCAAAGACAAGGCCGACGTGCTGCTGACGACGTGCGACGTCGACTTCGCCACGCCCGCAATTCAAGAAGGCATCAACGCCGGCCTGCTGACGGTTGCCCCGTGCATCGGGACCGACCAGATGGGTCCTTCTCGCTTCGGTGATGCCGGAAAGCTGGCCTTCAGCATGGGCAACCTCGCCCAGGACGAAGGCGCTGTGCTCGCCGAGTACGCGATCGAAAAGGGGTACAAGACGGCGATCGTCGTGCCCGACAGCCTGCTCGTGTACTTCCAGAACGTCTGCTCCGCCTTCACCAAGCGCTTCGAGGAAAAGGGCGGCAAGGTCATCGCCAACGAGGGATTCACCTCCTTCGACCAGTCGGTCAACAACGTCCCCACCATCGTCACCGGCGCCGGCGCTGCCGACGTGATCGCCTTGTGCACGTTCCCACCCGACATCACCACAGCCGTGAAGGGCATCCGCGATGCAGGTGTGGCGACACCGATCTTCAGTCCATGGTCGGGCGACGGGACCTTCTGGATCCCGCCGGATCTCACCGATTTCACGTTCAGCACCTTTGCATCGGTGTTCGGCGACGATCCGAATGCCGACGTCAACGCCCTGATCAAGTCGATGACCGATGCGGGAAATCCTCCGGCAACGGGCGGATTCGTCACCGGGGCGGCGACCATCGAAGCGATCGCCGCGGCGATCGAGAAGGCGGGCTCGACCGACGGCGCGGCGCTGGCCGCCGAGTTCGAGAAGTTCTCCGGGCTGGAGACGACGTCGGGAAAGATCACCTTCTCGCCGACCGTTCACACCGTGTTCGGCCGTGAATACCGGATCATGACATTCACCAACGGCAAGCCAACCTTCCAGAAGCTGATGGCGGCTTCGTCGCCCGCCGACATCTCCTGACCCGCTCCGGCGGGCGAATCGATGAGCGAAGAATCCGGATCCCTGCATGCCGCGGCACTGAGCCGTGCATATGCGGGGGTGCGAGCGCTCGATGACGTCACGATCAAGGTGCATCGCCACGAGGTCGTCGGCCTGATCGGTCCCAACGGGGCGGGCAAGTCGACCCTGGTCAACCTCGTGAGTGGCTTCGACTTCCCGACGGCCGGGACGGTGCTGCTCGACGGCATCGACATCACCACCTGGCCGGCGCATCGGCGAGTCCGCGCCGGGCTCGTCCGCACGTTTCAGCACGGCCACGCCTTTCCGGCGTTGACGGCTCGCGAGAACGTCGAGGTCGCTGCGCTCGGCGCAGGCGCCTCGACGAGAACCGCCCGCCGCCGGGCGAGCGAGTTGCTCGACCTGCTCGGCATCGCCGCACATGCTGACGCCGACGCGTCGACGCTGGCCCACGGCGACGAGCGCTTGCTCGGTGTCGCTCGGGCGCTGGCGACGGAGCCGACGTTCGTGCTCCTCGACGAGCCGGCCGCCGGCTTGAACGAGGACGAGGTCGGCGCCTTCGCCGGCACGATCAGGCTGGTGCGCAACGAGCGCCGGGCGGGCGTGCTGCTGATCGATCACAACGTGCCGCTCGTGCTCGGAGTGTGCGATCGTATCCACGTGCTCGATCAAGGTGTGACGTTGGCCGAGGGGACACCGGTGGAGATACGCAACCACCCTGCGGTGGCCGAGGCCTATCTCGGAGGAACGGCCGCGGCGTGACCGAACCGGCGCTGCTCGAGGTCAGCAGCCTGCGCGTGCGCTACGGCGCGGTTCCGGCGTTGCACGACGTGAGCTTCGCCGTGCGCGCCGGCGAGGTCGTCGGCGTTGTCGGGCCGAACGGAGCCGGCAAGACGACCATGCTGTCGGCCATCATGCGCATGGTCGGGTGGTCGGGTGGCGACGTCCGCTTTCGCGGCGCGTCGCTGGCGCGATGCTCACCCGACCAGGTTGCCCGCCTTGGCATCGCCCTCGTGCCCGAGGGTCGGCAGATCTTCTCTGATCTCACCGTTGGTGAGAATCTCCGGCTCGGCATGGTCGCGCGTCGCTCTCGCGATGGTGCGGAGCGGGACCTCGACAGCGTGATCGAACTGTTCCCGGTCGTCGGCGATTTTCGCGATCGCCCGGCAGGTTTGCTGTCGGGCGGGCAGCAGCAGCAGTTGGCCATCGCCCGCGCGCTGCTCGCCGACCCAGATCTGCTCGTGCTCGACGAGCCATCGCTTGGCTTGGCTCCGACGGTGATCGATGCGGTGTTCACGGCACTCGACGCGATTCGCCGCGCGGGGCGCACGATCGTGATCGTCGAGCAGCGCGCCCAACGCACGATCGCCTTCGCCGATCGCACATACGTGTTGGCCGACGGCCGGATCCGAGCCGAAGTCGGGCCCGACGACGCCGGCAATGGTGAATTGCTTCGTGCGTCGTACTTCGGTGTCGACGACGGCTCCGATCCCCACCAGGACGCATCGTGAACTACGTGCAGTACTTCATCGACGCCGTCGCGTTGGGTTCGCTGTACGCGTTGGTCGCTCTCGGCATCGGGCTGATCTTCGGTGTGATGCGGCTGGTCAATCTCGCCCACGGGGAACTGTTGATGGCTGGTGGGTACACGCTGTTTGCCACCAACGGCTGGTCGGCGTTCATCCGGGTACCGCTGGTGGTGCTCGTCGTCGTCGCCCTGGCGCTGTTGATGGAGCGTCTCGCGTTCCGACCGTTGCGCGATGCGTCCCCGGCGACGATGTTGGTGATGACGTTCGCC
>JANPOJ010000150.1:0-6225 GCA_031427935.1 Ilumatobacteraceae bacterium
GGCAGCCAAGAACACCGCCAACAACGCATCGAAGCGACGTTGAGCAGCGGTGCGGTCCAACAGTCCGGGGTGCATTCGTTCACCCCATTGGGTCACACCGGTGTCCCAGTCGGTGCGGAACTCGAGGTCGCAGAACCGTTCGAAGATCTCCTCGATCACCGCCCCCGCCGGGACCCCACCACGAGCGTCGAGATAGACATGCTCATCGACCATGCTGACATGGGCGTCGCGGCCGATGTGGGCTCGTTCGTGAGCGCGGTGGGCGCCATCGACATCGGCGAGCGTTTCCCAGCGGCGCACGACCACGGCGAACTCGTCGAACCACAACTCGGTGGCGTGTCCGACCAGCAGCCCTGCCGAGGCTGGGAACTGGGTGGCGCTGCGCGGGTTGGCGAACACCCGAGCCAACAAACGGGTCTGGGCGACACCCAACACGCCGGCATGTGCCGCAGCGCGAACCTCCGGCACGGCGGTCAGCAACCGTGAACACTGCACCATTGCTTTGGCCTCGCCACCAGAACAATTGCAGGTCGCTTTGACGAACCCGGTCACCGAGGCATGACCATCCTCGGCGTACGCCACCGTTCGCTCAGCAACCGCGACCGCTTCGCCGATCAACGCCTCGACCTGGCGGCGGGCCCGGTCCAACCCGACCAACGCAGCAGCCAACTCGCGGGGCCCGAGGTCGTGCAGGTCGGCAACCTCCGGCAGATCGATCGAACACATGTACCCATCATCGCACGGGGGTGTAACACGGTTCGTTCCACCTGTCACCGCGTCAAAAGTCCCGCGGTCAGATGGTCCGAACCGGCAAGACTGTGTCGGTGGCTCGACTGCCTGACAGCATCCCCGCACCTCGGCTGACGTTGCGGCGTTGGCTTCCCGCCGACGGTCCCGACCTGTCTGCAGCGATCGTGCAGAACCTCGATCACCTTCGCCCGTGGATGCCGTGGATCAAGGTCGAGCCACAGAGCCCCGAGAACCGGCTTGCCCTCATCAACCAGTGGCAAGCCGATTGGGAAGCTGGTGGAGACGTGGTGATCGGGGGCGCTCCTCGACGGCAAGGTGATCGGCTCGGCCGGCTTGCACCGGCGTCGTGGCCCGGGAGTGCTCGAGATCGGCTATTGGGTCCATCTCGAACACACCAGGCAGGGCTATGCGACCGAGATCGCCGAGGCCCTCACCAAGGCAGCGTTCTCGGTGGAGGGCATCGATCGGGTCGAGATCCACCACGACAAAGCCAACCTCGCCAGCGGGGGCGTGCCGCGCCGGCTCGGTTACACCTTCGCGGATGAGACGCCCGACTCGGTCACGTCGCCGAGTGAGGTCGGCGTCGACTGTCGCTGGTTGGTCACCCGACAACAATGGGCCACGAGATCGGCAACGCGCGGGCGCTAGTGGGGCAGCAGTTGCAGGATGTCGAGCTTCAAGAAGACGCCACCTGAGGGGGTGATGCTGCCGGTGCCCTGCATCGGTTCCCACTTGAGGTTGAGGTTGCCCTCAGCGGTCACGCTGACACCGCGCAATGGTCGAACCCCGATGGTGAGGTGGTTCTCGTCGCCGAGTTGCAGCCCGGCGGTCTTCGACCAGTCGATGGTCGCCTTGGTGCTCCAATCGAAGAACCAGTTCGGCCAGGACTGCACTTCACGATGCAGTACCTCGATGCCGCCGGCGCCGAACAGCTTCCCGACCGGTGTGAGGAACCTGAACTGCGTGTTCGGCGTGGAGTGCACAGTGAACGTGCCGAGATCGAGCGTCAGTTGCTGCAGCGTGACCTCGTGCCAATCGATGCGCAACTGCCACGGCACCGTGAGGTCGAGGGGCCGCATCCGCAGCGTCGTCGGCGCCGAGGGTGTCGACGAAGACGACGATGACGAAGACGAAGACGATGACGATGACGAAGACGACGCCCCGCCTCCCTCCAGCACTGACCACGTGGGATCGTCGACCACGCCGGTCTGGGGCAGGCCGTTCTGGCCCTGCAGGTAGACCACCGACGCTTCCGTGATCGGCCCGAAGATGCCGTCGACTTGGCTCAATTGGATGCCCGAGTCGCGTAGCGCGCCCTCGAGCAGTTCTTGGAGGTGACGGACCCAATCGGCTTGTGGGCTGTCGCGGCGGATTTCTGGATTGGCCATAGTGCTGCTCCTCAGGCGTAAGCGGTGTCGGTGCCGTCGTCGTCGTAGGTGATGCTGGGATCCACGCCGGCGACTGCTTCGGGGATCTCGGCGGACTCGGCCAGGTAGGCGACCCAGTCCTGGTCGAGGTCCAGGGATCCGGACGGCGTCAGTTCCACCTCGATCTGCGCATTGAGGTCCATCTCGTCGGGCATCGCTCCTCCTCGGGTCGTCCTCGGCTCGTCTCTCACCGTAGGGCTGGTTCGACGACCCGACCAGCGGGACCCGGGCGGTCGATCGGGTCGGCGCAACCGCCTCTTCGGGCAACTGGCCAGCAACTGGCCGGCGACCGGCGTTGGGTACCACGTCGCTGGCCGGTAGCGTCTCACGAGCTATGGGTTCGCTGATCAAAAAACGCCGCAAAAGAATGCGCAAGAAGAAGCACAAGAAGATGCTTCGCCGTACTCGTCACCAGCGCCAACGCGGTAAGTGACCCACTGAGATCTCGTTGCCGGCCGCCCGCAGCACAGCGGGCGGCCGTTGCGCGTCTAGGGGCAGGTCGCGGTGAGCACCACGACAGCTTCGGGCAGCGCCAGGGCCACATCGTGATGGCCACGTAGGAACCACGTTGCCCCGCTGCCCGCCAGGGTCGGGGTCGACCCGGCCGCTTCGCGGATACGGTCGCGCCAGCGAGCGAGCGCTGTGAATGCTGACACTGCGGCAGGCTCGAGATCGTTCTCGCCCTCGCTGCGCGGCCCACCGAGCTGATCCCACGCCCGGTAGACGAACGGCGAGCTCACCTCCAGCGGAGGAACGACCAGCGTGATGTCGAGCGGCTGGAAAGCAAGTGGCTCGACCAGTTCGCCGATGCCACGAACCCGGGCTCGGCCGCCCACCAGACAAAAGGCCACATCCGCACCAAGGGTCGCTGCGCCAATGACATCGGTGTAGCCGGCCCAACGCAGCACCGCGGCGGCGTCGGCAGACCCACCACCGAGACCGCCGCCGTACGGCAGCGACTTGGCGATGTGGACCGCCGCAGTGCGTCCGACATGGTGCAGCGCCTTGGCGACAAGGTTCGAATCGTCGAGTGGCAGGCCCTTCGCATAGGCCCCGTCGGCCGTCAACCCGGTCGACGACGGGTCGATGGTCAACGTGTCGTGCCAGTCGAGCGTGACCATCTCGGCATCGATCAAGTGGTACCCGTCCTCGCGTAGGCCGGTGATGCGCAAGCTCAACGTCAGCTTGGCTGGTGCCTTCACGACGACAGTGCTCATCGGGCCGCCAGCCAGGCAGCGGTCAGCGCCCCCCACTCGATCACATCCAGTTCCTCCGGACGCCGTTGCGCGTCGATGCCGGCCGCCTCGAACACCTCGGGCGCGACTACGTCGGCGAGCGAGCGCCGTAACATCTTGCGCCGCTGCCCGAAGGCCGTGCGCACCAACGTGAACAGCGGCTCCGGATCCACCGCCACCGCAGGTGTGGCCCGGCGGCGAATATCGGCCAACGCAGACTCGACCTTCGGGCGAGGCAGGAACACGCTGGCCGGTACCGTGCCGGCGATGCGCGCCGTCGCCCAATAGGCCACCTTCACGCTGACAGCGCCGTAGGCGTCGGAACCGGCGGTGGCACAGAGCCGATCGGCAACTTCTCGCTGCACCATCACGAGCATCCGCTCCACCGCCGGCACGAGGTCGAGCAGATCGCAGACGAGCGGCGTGGCCACGTTGTACGGAAGGTTGGCCACCAACACCCATCGCGGCGCGGCGGCCAGGGTCGACGCCCAATCGAGCCGAAGCGCGTCGGCCTCGACGACGGTCACGTTGGCCAGATCCGCGACGACGGTGCGCAACACGTTGGCGATGCCGTGGTCGATCTCGATCGCGGTGATCGTGGCACCTGTCTCGGCCAATGCCATCGTCAGCGAGCCGAGCCCGGCGCCGATCTCGACGACGTGGTCCTGCGGCCCGATGTCGGCCAGACGGGCGATCTTGCGCACGATGTTGGCATCGACGACGAAGTTCTGCCCGAGGTCTCGGCGCGGGGCCAGCCCGTGTTCGCTGAGCAGCGTCTCGATGTCGTTGCGCGAGTGCACGCCTACCAGCTGATACGGACCGGCACGGGGGCGTCGGCAAGATCGCTGATCGACGTGAACAGGTCGGTGTGCAAGACGATGTCGACGCCGGCCGGCAGCGGAGTGCTGATGCTGTTGGTGCACGTGGTGGTCTGCCCGTTGTCGGTGTTGGTCACGGTCAGCACGGAACCCCAAGGTGCCAGTGCCGTCGTACACGGCCGCTTGGTGGCGTCGGCATAGCGGCGGAAGCTGGCCTTCCCGCTGGCCTCGGTGGCGGTCGGCCCCGGTGGGATGATGATGTCGACGACCGCTGGGTCGGCGCCCGAGGGCGGACCGTTGAGGAAGATCGGCGGATTGGGTGTGTATGCCGACGTCGACGGGGCCTGATTGGCGCCGACCTGGGGAACGCCCGCCGCGCCCAAAGCCGGGGCCGCCGAGCCCGCATCGTTGCGATTGATGATCCACAACGCCGGGAGCGCTGCCACCGTGAAGATGGAGGCGAGTGCGAGGCGACGGCGGTCGTAGGAGTTCATTGTGGTGATTCCCGTCCGTGGGACGGTGAAAAGGCTACGGACGAATACCCGGGAACGCAAGGCATGTGTTCGCCACGGTAGCGGCGCGCACCTCGTCGAGGGCAGCACCTCGCAGGTCGGCGAGTGCTTGCACGACGTGCGTGACGTACGCGGGTTGGTTGGGTCGACCGCGGTGCGGCACCGGAGCGAGGTACGGACTGTCGGTCTCGGCGAGCACTCGATCGATCGGAACCAACCGCGCCGCATCGTGCAGATCGGTCGCGGTCTTGAACGTGACGATGCCACTGAACGACAGGTACGCGCCTCGCTCGAGGCACTGCCGGGCCTCATCGGGCCCACCGGTGAAGCAGTGGAAGATGGTGTGCTCGGGCGCGCCTTCTGCATCGAGGATGTCGAAGGTTTCCGCCCAAGCATCCCGCGTGTGGATCACCAGCGGCAGTGCGCGCTCGTGCGCCAACTGGATCTGTGCGGCGAACGCATCGCGCTGCGCGTCATGCGGCGAGTGGTCGTAGAAGTAGTCGAGACCGCATTCGCCGATGGCGATCACGTGAGGGTCGTCGACAAACGACAGGATCGTGTCGACGCCGTGTTTGGCCTCGTGCGGGTGGAGGCCCGCGGTGGCGAAGACGTCGTCGTGCGACGCGGCAACGGCAATGGCTTGTTGGGTCGTGGCCGCATCGCATCCGACGTTGATCATCGTGGTGACCCCGGCAGCGCGGGCCGCGGCGATCACGTCTTCGACCGGCACGCCTCGCGTGTCGAACAGATGGCAGTGGCTGTCCGTGTACGCCACCGTCGGGTCACACCGCCCGGCGCGGGAACAACGACTCGCCTTTGGTGACGGCGAGCCCACCGGGGTAACTGCCCCATTCGGCGGCCGCCGGCAGGCGCTGATCGTCGACGCGACCCGTGAGGCCCAACCGCTCCCACACCGTCTGGCACGTCTCGGGGATGGCCGGCGAGGCGAGCACCGCCACGATGCGCAGCGCCTCCAGGGCATCGCCCATCACCGCGTCGACCTCGGGGCCCGGCTCGGCTTTCCACGGTTCGTTGGTCTCGAGATGGGCATTGGTGGCGCGGATCAGGCTCCACGTTGCGTCGAGCGCGCGGCTCGGTGCGGACTCTGCCCACCCCGTAGCGGTCGCCGCGTAGGCCGACGCAGCAGCTGCGGCCAACGGCGAGTCGGTTCGGGGTGCAGGCCCGACGCCACCGCACTTCGTGGCGACGACAGTGGCGACGCGGGCCAGCAGGTTGCCGAGGTTGTTGGCGAGATCGGAGTTGTAGCGGCCGATCAGGCCCTCGTAGGTGAAGTCGCCGTCGTTGCCGTAGGGGGTCTCGGCGAGGATGTACGCTCAATTTGCTTGAGCTGCCGCGCTGCGTGCACCATGAACTGGTCAAGTTCTCCGAGGAAGACCTCGGCCAGCACGAGGCAACTTCAACCAGCTCAATTCACTGTCGCTGTTCGAGGCCGCCAACAGCATCACCTCGGCGCTGGCCAATG
>JANPOJ010000151.1:0-1712 GCA_031427935.1 Ilumatobacteraceae bacterium
AAGTTGTCCATCCACTTGTCCATCTACGTGACGAGACTGCATGATGTAGGACGGGACCAGATGAGATGAAGAGTGGAGGTGAGCAGGTCAAATGCGACTAGAAGCGACCGAACGCGACGTGCTCGCGCTCATTCCTAAACCGTGTGTCGTAGGTTCGAATCCTACCGGGGGCGCAATATAGATGCTGGTCACAGCCTTGCTTCGGCCTGGCGCAGCCTTCGCAGTTTCGCGTGGTAACGCAGTGGTAACGTCGCTTGATGGCCAGCGGCACGGTGTACCGCCGGGAGACGCCTTCCGGAGCAGCATCGTGGGTCGCGCACGCCACATGGCAAGAGGGTGGAAAGCGCCGGCAGACCAAACGCTCGTTCCGTACGAAGAAGGAAGCGCAATCGTCGTTGACCGAACTGCTCGCCGCACATCAGGCGGGAACGTTCGTTGCGCCGAGCCGAATGCCGATTCGAGGTTTCGTCGAACCGTGGCTCGCCGGGCTCGAGAACCAAGGGCGCAAGGGGACGACATTGCGCGGCTATCGCAGCGCACTCGACTCGTACGTCTTGCCTCGTATCGGTGATGTTGCATTGCAGGAGCTGCGTGCGACCGATCTCGACGCGATGTACAGGTTGCTGCTGAAGTCGGGAGGGCGATCGGGCCAAGGCTTGTCGCTGACATCCGTCCATCACGTGCATGCGGTGGTCAACAAGTTGCTGCACGATGCGGAGCGCAAGGGCCTGGTCACACGCAACGTGGCCCGTCTCGCAAACGCGCCGTCGCTCACAACCGCCCGGTCGAAGGGCCCCGAGATGCACGTGTGGACTCCGCCGGAGTTGTCTGTGTTTCTCCGATCCATCGAGGCCAACCGCAACGAGGCCCTGTTCCGGCTGCTGGCGATGACAGGGATGCGCCGTAGCGAGGCGGTCGGATTGCGATGGTCTGATGTCGATCTCCGAGCTGGTGCGCTGACGGTGGCGCAGGCCGCGACGGTTGTTGATGGCGCAGAGGTGATCGATGTTCCCAAGACCCGCCGTAGCCGACGGACGATCGACCTCGATCCGGACACGACTGTGATCCTCGAGCGTCATCAGAGCGAGCAACGCGAGTTGTTGCTTCGCCTTGGAGCGACCTCGCCGGTACGTGATCGGGTGTTCACCAACGAGATAGGGGACCCGATCCGTCCGGGCTCGGTCGGGCAAGCATTCGGGCGCCTGGTCGCTTCGGCCGGCGTTCCGCGGATCCGTCTCCACGATCTCCGTCACACCCACGCGTCACACTTGCTCATGGCCGGAGTCAACGTGAAAGTCGTCAGCGAGAGATTGGGACATGCATCGGTGAGCTTCACCCTCGACACCTACGGCCACGTCATGCCCGGCCAACAGGCTCAAGCAGCGGCGGCCGCCGCATCGTTGCTGACGGTGTCGAGATGAGAGCAGATGGACGAGAGGAATTGCGAGCCCGAGTCCGAATTGAGGAGCCTTCACCAGATGCGGCCGTGGTCATACGCGGCGGCCCGGACACTCTTTCGTTGCTGCAGTCGCACGCACGCCGGTTGAATCGTCTGTACGTCCTCGACGGCGCTGATGTGTTCGGCATCTCCGTCTTCGTTGCTCGCGACGAGATCGGTCCGACGTCGGAGAGAACCATCCTCTCGAGCAAGTTGCGCAACTACGCCGAGGTGTATCGAACCAATGTCAGCACACTGAAGGACGCCGGCTTCA
>JANPOJ010000152.1:0-3717 GCA_031427935.1 Ilumatobacteraceae bacterium
GTCGCCGACTCGATACACGACGGTCAACGATCGGTGAGGGATGAACCAGACGTTGTCGATGGCGACGCAGTCGGCATCGGCATGTATCAGGTCGGCTACGAGTTGAGGATCGGCGAACGCTGGCGGCGTCGGGGTCACTCCCACATATGCGTCAGCGGGCGCGACGAGATGGCCCCAGTCGAGGTTCATACCGCCTCGAGTTCGTTGACTGCCTTGGTCAACGGCGCAGCGTCGATCGGGCGGTCCTTAGTGAAAGCCAGGGCGAGGTAGTACGCCTCAGCGGCAACGCGATGCCAGGCCAGTCGGCGTGGCTCGAGGTGCAGGCCGGCGCGTTCTTCATAGGCGTCGATGATCGCAGTCGTTTCGGTCGACGCCGCCGGTGCGTCGATCGGCAAAGACGCGAGCATGATTGCGACGTCACGGTATCGGTCGCCGCGATGGGCAAGATCGAGGTCGATCACCGTCAGCTGATGGTCACCGCGAAGCACGTGCGATGGCACGAAGTCGCCGTGAGCAAGCACAGACGATTCGAGCGCTGGCGGGTCGCGTAATGCCCTTGTTGCCCGGTCGACGACATCGGCGAGCGCCGGAGCGTGAAAGGTGATCCATTCGAGGTCACGGCCAAGACTGTTGTGGAACCTCGATTCATCGAGCATTGTCAGCGCCGGCGAGGGCACTGCGTGAAATGCTGCGAGCACCTGTGCGGTGACCTCCAAGGCTCGCGGGTCGCCTTCGGCGGCAGTGGCGAGATCGGTCCCGGCGATGTCGTCTTGGAAGTAGATGGCGTGCTCGACGTCGAGACCGGCCGGCGTCGCCACGGCGAAGCTGGATGCCGTCGACCGCACCGCGGCGGCCACGGCTGTTGTTCGCCCGTATGACTCGTGCAATCGCGATGGTCGTTTGAACTTGCCGATCTCGGCTCCGCCCGTCCTATCGCGGCGTGGCGCCCGAAACGTGAATCGCCGCAGCGGCACGTAGCGCAGCACGTCGAGGCCTCCGTCCGGACAGTCGAGATCGCGGCTCGCCAGGTACGGAGCCAACGCCGTCAGGTAGGGCTCGTCGGGAAAGTGATAGATCCGCGGGGAGTCGACGTCGCCGGCTCTGTAGTACCACGACGTGGCGTCGAACTCGTACCCAACTCCAGACCAGTGTTGCATCGAGCAGTAGCAACGATCGAGTACGAAGCCGCCGCCGTCAAGGCGTCGGCCGCGGATCTCCGACAACACGACGCGGCGACCGTCCAACTGGGGTTGACCAGCGACGCGAAGCTGACTACGAAGGCGCTCGACGTCGGCGGAGAACGGGTGGCCGTCGTCGATGAACGAAAAGATCACGCGACGCACGGTGCAAGCTCGTCGGCGACGCCGACCAGCGACATCAACAACGATGCAGTACGTTCGGCTCCGCAGTAGTCGGCGTGATCGACTGGGCGACGCTCGCGATGCGACGTGGCGATGATTGCCTCACGCATCAGCGGTGGTGTGATCTCGTCGGGATGGATCATCGCCGCCAGACCCGCGGCGACCAGATCGTTGGCTCTTATCAGCTGTTCAGCGCTCGGTCGGACACGTGGCACGACCAGCGCGGGAACACCCGACTGCAGCACCTCCGAGACGGTGTTGTAGCCGCCCATCGTCACCACGGCGCGGGCGCCGGCGATCACCTGCGGCATGTCTTGGCGGAACTCGAACAGCCGAATCCGTTCGCCGTCACATCGGGCGGCGATCTCGGCGACGGCGGGCGAGGGCATCAGCGGGCCGGTGACGACGACCACAGGCATCGGTAGCGGTTTGTGCCGATCGGCATCGAGCACCGCAGTGATTGCCTCGTGGCCGTCGCTGCCACCACCAACGGTGACCAGCAGGTAGTCAGGGGGCAGGTCGCTCGGACTGGTCGCTGCCGGCGGATTGCCCACGAAGCCGACATGAGCCACCGGAACCGGCAGGTGCACGCCACCGAGACAGCTGAGCGCATCGCCGGTGGTGTTGTCGGGACCGTAGATCACGACCTGGTCGTAGTAACGTTCGATCGCCTCGATGGTATTGGCCTCGGCCCATGCGGCTCGAACGCGAGCTGGCTCGTCCTCGACATTTCGCAAGCCGAGCACGATGCGGGCCCGACCCTGGCAGTGCAACCATTCGAGCATCGGAATCAGTTCGCTGCACAGCCCCACCGGCGTCTTGTCGACGACCACGACATCGGGATCGAACGCCTGCGCCGTGGTTCGCAGAATCTCCGATCGCAGCGATGCGATCATCTGGAGGTCCACGCCGAGCGATCCGGCATACATCGTGCCGTCCGATCCTCGGCTGAACACCGGAAGCTTCACCGTGTCGACCCGTGGCGGCATATCGAAACTGCCGATCGCCGCGGAACCCGTGACCACCAGCGCAGTAGTTGGCGGATCGAGATCGGTGATTGCCCGGGCCAGAGTCATGCTGCGACGGAGATGGCCGAGGCCGGCACACTCGTTGGTCACGAACAGGACACGTAGACCAGGTGAGAAACCGGGACGCGTCGTAGCCTTCATCGGGTCGCACCCGCCAGTGACTGGGCCCTGGTCGCCGAGGGCGGGGCGAACTCGCCCAAGAATCCTGCGGTGCCGGCCGAAGCACGAGACATGCGGCTGTACAGCCCACCCTTCCGCAGAAGCTCCTCGTGGGTGCCATCTTCGATCACGCTCCCGGCGCTGATCACGGCGATACGGTCGGCCCCGCGAATGGTCGACAGGCGGTGAGCGATGATCAACGTCGTCCGCGACCGCGGCAGGTTCTGCAGCGCTGCGGTGATCAGCTGCTCGGAGTGCACGTCGAGAGCACTGGTCGGCTCGTCGAGAATCATGATCGGCGTGTCACGCAGGATCGCTCGGGCAATAGCGATGCGCTGGCGTTGCCCGCCCGACAAATCGATGCCGCGCTCTGCCAGGGGGGTGTCGAGACCAAGCGGCAGCCGGCTGGTGAACTCATCGACCAGCGCCAGTCGAGCCGCTCGCTCGACCGCTGCCCCGGACGAGCCGGGCCGGCCGCAGGCGATGTTGTCGCGGATGGTTCCACGTAGCAACACGGTGTCCTGCAGCACCATCGAGATCTGAGATCGCAGCGAGGCCAGAGTGAACGACCGCACGTCGTGGCCATCGATCTTGATCGCCCCGATTTGTGGCTCGATCAGTCGCGGTATGAGGCCGGCCACCGTCGACTTCCCGGCGCCCGTGGGACCCACGAGCGCCAGTGTTTCGCCACAAGCGATGTCAAGCGACACGGCCCACAACACCGGCTGGCGGTCGTACGAGAAGGTGACCTCTTCGATCTGGATGCCGCCGCGCAGCGGCGGCGCGAATCGGGCGCCGGGCAGGTCGGCGATGGCCGGTTCGGTGCGCAGGATCTCGTTGACTCGTTCGGCGGACGCAGTGCCCTTGGAGAACACGGACGACAGCTTGGAGAGCGCCTTCAGCGGCTTGTACATGGAGGCGACGTAGGCGAGGAAGATGATCAGTCTGCCGAGCTTCATCTGCCCGTCGGCAACGCGCATCGCCCCGACCCATAGCACGGTGAGCATCGACGCCAAGCCGGCGCTGTCGACGAGCGGTGAGAACCGGGCCTGCAAGCGAACCGCTTCGACACCGGCGGTCAGGCTGTCGTCGTAAAGTTGCCCGAAGCGGTCGGCCTTGTAGTTATCTAGCGTAATGGCCTGCAAGAGTCCGATCGCCGCCAGGCTTTC
>JANPOJ010000153.1:0-15769 GCA_031427935.1 Ilumatobacteraceae bacterium
TCACGGTCTTGCCGACGAGGTCGGCCAACTCGTCGGACAGGCTCATCAACCCCATCCCCGTATCGACCACCAGGTCCCGGTCGCGGCCGCGCACGTGCCAGATGTTGCACCGCATCAGCGGGATGACGTACGGCTCCCACAACAGGGTGATCGCGTCGTCGATGGTCGTTCGTTCGAACCAGTGATCGGCAATGGGCAGCACAGTCATTCGGTCTTCTCGGCTTTCGGTTTCTTGGCTCGGCTGGGGGCAACCCGCGAGGGCTCACCGGCCATCTTCGGGTACACAGGTGGCCAGGGCGCGTCCTGCAGCCCGGCCGCCTGGTCGGCACGCACCATCTCGAGCAGGGGATCGATCGACTGTGGCGAGTCGTTCATCGCGGCCCACGCATCCCCGTGCTCGGCGACCCACGCCGGGACGGTGTCGATCGTCATGTCGTGAGGCCGCAGCGTCGGTAGCAGTTCCCACGGGAATGGGAACGACACGGGGGCGTGGTCGAGTGCCCGTACCGACCACGGGGCGAACACGGTCTTGTGCGGGGCGTTCTGGTTGAAGTCGATGAAGATGCGTTCACCGCGCTCTTCCTTCCACCATGCAGCGGTGATCAAACTCGGGTGACGGCGTTCGAGCTCACGGGCCATGGCGACCGCCGCGCTGCGCACCGCAACGCTGTCGTGTGTCGGATGCAAGCGGACGTAGATGTGCAATCCGCGGTTGCCCGAGGTCTTGATGTACGAGGCGATGCCGAGCTCGTCGAACAGCACCTTGGTGGCCGCCGCTGCCTCCTGGGCCATGCCGTAGTTCGTGCCGGGGCCGGGGTCGAGGTCGATCCGCAGCTCGTCGCAGTGCTCTTGATCAGCGGCACGAACCGGCCAGGAGTGGAAGCCGAGGCAGCCGAGGTTGACTGCCCACACGAGATGGGCCAGATCGGCGACGACGAGGGCGCGCGACTGCGTGCCGTTGGGTGTCTGCACGATCGCGGTGTGCAGCCACTCTGGCGCGCCGTCGGGAATGCGCTTCTGGAAGAAGTTCGACCCGTGGGCACCGTTCGGGAACCGCTGCAGCAGCACGGGACGATCGTGCATCTGGCGCATCACGGCGTCGCCCATGGTGATGTAGTACCGGACGAGATCGAGCTTGGTGTTCTGTCGCGTCGTGAAGAACACCTTGTCGGGGCTGGTGATCGTGACGTCGTGCCCTGCCACCGAGATCTCGACCGGGTCGCTCACAACAGCAACCGTATTCGGTCGCGCCAGCTACCGTCGGATGGATGGGGGAGATGCGGGTCGAGGCTCCGATGCAGGGCACGATCGTGTCGGTCGACGTCACTGCAGGCGAGACCGTGCGGGCGGGCCAGCAGCTGATGCTGATCGAGTCGATGAAGATGCACCACGCCATTGATTCGCCGTGTGATGGGACCGTCGTCGATGTGCTGGTCGCAGCGGGCACGACGGTGATGGCCGGTGCTCCCGTGGCCTCGGTGGAGCCTGGCGTCGCCGTGCAGCAGGCGATGGTCGACGTCGTCGGCGCTGACCTCACTGCGATTCGTGCCGACCTGGCCGAGGTGCAGGCGCGGCATGCCATCGGTCTCGACGCAGCACGTCCGGATGCGGTCGCCCGACGTCGAGCGGTCGGCCGGCGCACCGCCCGCGAAAACGTCGCCGATCTCGTCGACGACGGCTCGTTCGTCGAGTACGGCGCCGTGGTGATCGCCGCCCAACGCCGCCGCCGCTCCGTCGAGGATCTCATCGAGCGCACTCCCGCCGACGGCATGATCGGTGGCATCGGTACGGTCAATGGCCATCTGTTCCAAGGTCACGCCGCGCAGGTTGTTGCCGTGTCGTACGACTACACCGTGCTCGCCGGTACGCAAGGTGTGCTGAATCACCGCAAGAAGGATCGCCTGTTCGAACTCGCCGAATCGATGCGCCTGCCGGTGGTGTTCTTCACTGAGGGCGGCGGAGGCCGACCAGGCGACACCGACAACATCGGTGTCAGCCTGCTCGACTGCTGGGCTTTCCACTACCTCGGCGGGCTCAGCGCGCTAGTGCCGCTGGTCGGGATCAACGCCGGCTACTGCTTCGCCGGCAACGCGGCATTGCTCGGCTGTTGCGATGTCGTGATCGCGACCGCGGACTCCAACATCGGGATGGGTGGCCCGGCGATGATCGAAGGTGGCGGGCTTGGCGTGTTCGACCCGAAAGAGATCGGGCCGATGAACGTCCAACAGTTCAACGGTGTCGTCGACATTGCAGTCGCCGATGAAGTGGAGGCTGTGCACGTTGCCAAGCAGTACCTCTCGTACTTCCAGGGTCGGCTCGACGAGTGGTCGAGCGAAGACCAGTTCGAGCTGCGTGGTGTGATCCCGGAGGATCGCAAGCGCGGCTACGACGTTCGCACCGTCATCGACAAGTTGTTCGACAGTGGCACCGTGTTGGAGTTGCGCCACGACTTCGGACTCGGGATGGTCACGGCGTTTGGGCGCGTCGAAGGACGGCCCGTCGGTGTCGTGGCCAACAACCCTGGCCATCTCGCCGGCGCAATCGATAGTGACGGTGCCGACAAGGCCGCCCGGTTCATGCAACTGTGCGACGCGTTCGACATCCCCATCGTCACGCTGGTCGACACACCCGGAATGATGGTCGGGCCGGCGGTCGAGCAGACGGCCCTGGTACGCCATTGCTCGCGGCTGTTCGTCACCGGCGCCAACGTCACTGTTCCTCTGATCAGCGTGGTGTTGCGCAAGTGTTACGGGCTCGGCGCCCAGGCGATGGTGGGTGGCAGCACCAAGGCCCCGGCCGCGTGCATCGCCTGGCCCACCGGCGAGTTCGGCCCGATGGGCTTGGAAGGCGCGGTGCGCCTTGGCTTCCGCAAGGAGCTGGAGGCCATCGAGGATCCCGAGGAGCGGGAACGCAGCTTCCAGCTGCGCGTCGCCCAGATGTATGAGCGCGGCAAGGCGCTGAACACCGCCTCGTACTTCGAGATCGACGATGTCATCGATCCGGCCGACACTCGGCGCTGGATCGCCGCGATCCTCAACGCATCGCCGACCCCTCCGCAACGGCTCGGCAAGAAGCGCCCGAACATCGACACCTGGTAGGAGTACCGACATGCATGTTGACGAAGTCGAGCTGCGGATCGTCCGCCTTCCGTACAAGTCGGTGTTCAAGACATCGTTCGCCGCGGAGTCGGAGAAGATTGCGGTGATCGTCACGGTGCGCTCCGACGGTGTCGAGGGCTATGGCGAGAGCGTGATGGACCACTTGCCGTCGTATCGCGAAGAGTCGATCGTCGGGGCACTCCACTTGATCCGCGAGGCGCTGGTTCCCTGGCTGCTGAGCTACGGGTGCGACGACCCGCTGACGTTGTGCGATTCGTGGAAGGGCTGGCGCGGCAACCCGATGGCCAAGTCGGCGCTGGAGCTCGCCGTGTGGGACTGCCACGCCCGCCAGCTCGGGGTGCCGATGCGCACCCAGCTGGGTGGCGATCGCACCGAGGTTCCCGTGGGCGCCAGCCTGGGCATGAACCCTGTACCCGACACGCTGGCATCGGTCGCCCGGCATGTCGAACAGGGCTACAAACGGATCAAGTTGAAGATCGAGCCAGGGTGGGACGTGGAGCTGCTGACTGCGGTCCGCGCTGAGTTCCCCGACATCGAGCTGACCGTCGACGCCAACTCGGCCTACACGCTCGATGATCTCGACGTGCTTCACCGGATCGACGGCTTCGGCCTGCACTACATCGAGCAGCCATTGCATTGGGATGACCTCACCGACCACGCCACCCTCGCACCGCAGATGCACACCCCGCTGTGCCTCGACGAGACGCTGACGTCGCCGGCGCGGACGAAAGCCGCGCTCGACCTCGGCGCCTGTGCCGTGGTCAACGTCAAGGTCGGCCGGGTCGGTGGTTTGGCGGCGACCAAGCAGATCCACGACCTGTGCGTTGCTCGTGGCGTGCCGATGTGGTGTGGTGGCATGCTCGAGACGGGTATCGGCCGCGCTCACAACATCCATGTGGCCTCCATGCCCGGTTTCGTGTACCCGGGCGACACCGCCTCGGCCAGTCGCACCTACGCCCGCGACATCACCGAGCAGGCGCTCGAGGCAACCGACGGGCTCATGCCGGTACCGCCCGGACCCGGTATCGGTGTCACGCTCGACCGACCGTTCCTCGACACGGTCACCGAGTCGGTGGAGGTCATGCGGAGGTGACCATCGAGTTTCGCGAACTGCGCACGGCAGCCGAACTGGCGCCGATGCCGCTGCTCGAATCGCGCGTGTGGGGCGGTCACGGCGAGTTGGTTGCGGTCAACATGCTGGTCGCCACGATCAGCGAAGGCGGGATGGCGATCGGCGCATTCGACGGCGATCGACTCGTCGGTTCGGTCTACGGGTTCGCCACGCATCAGCCCCACGTGTTGCACTCTCACTACCTGGCGGTGGACCCCGACTACCGCCGCACCGGGCTCGGAGTCGCCCTGAAGCATCGTCAGCGCGAGTGGTGCCTTGCCAACGGGCGTACGGCCATGCGGTGGACGTTCGATCCGCTGCAGCTCGGCAACGCCCACCTCAACCTTCGGTCACTGAACGCCGTCGGGGTGCGCTACCACGACAACCTCTACGGGCCCATGGGCGGCATCAACGGAGGGTTGCCCAGCGATCGACTCGTGGTGGAATGGCAGCTGATCGGGCGGCGGTTCGCCGGCAGCGAGGTGGCGCAGGTCGACGTGCCACCGGTGACCGCCGAGGAAATCGCGTCGGCGGCCGCACCTGCGCTACATGCCCGCGTCGCGCTGCGTGACGCGATGCTGCCCCTGTTCGCCGACGGCTGGCAGGTCACCGACGTCGATCGCGGCGGTCGCAGCTACATCCTCACCCGCTGAGCCCGACGCGGTGTGAGTCCGGTGTCGCGGCCTGGCGCGCGATCGGACTCACGGCTCGACGGTGCTCGACCCGGTGTGAGCCCGGTGTCGCGCCCTGGCGCGTGGTCGGACTCACGGCTCCTCGGATCGAACTCACCGCCAGGATGGCTCTGTATCTCAAGTCACGATGCGGGTTGAGCGCCGGCGATGACCTCGTCGGAGAGGTGCGGGAAGACCTTGCTGACCTTGGCGGTCAGCCACTCGCCGTACGTGCCGCTGATGTCTCGAAGGTTGGCGCGATCCCATCGTTGATCGGCGTCCGCAGGTGCGACCCATCCGTCGTCGAGATCGATCGCCTCGATCACCGCGTCCCATCCTGGATCGAGGAAGAACGGCAACGAGTAACGATCTGCAGCCCCCATGTTTCGGGCCCGATGGGGAGTCGATCGATACCGGCCGGCGGTCAATCGATCGAGCATGTCGCCGAGGTTGCAGATGATCAGTTCCGGATCGTGTGGCGCGTCGATCCAGTCTCCGCTGACCTTGACCTGTAGCCCGGCCGTACCGTCGTGCGCCAGCAGGGTCAGCAACCCGTAGTCGCTGTGTTCGGCCACCCCCCACCGATCGGCGCTGTCGCGAGGGTGTGGCGGATACCGGAAGATGCGAAAGAGCGGCGTCGGATCGGCTGTGAGGCCGTGTCGGAAGAAGCCCGGGCCCAGCCCGAGACCCTCCGCCATCAGCGCCAACACGTGCTGTGCCAACGGCTCCATCGTGGCCATCCATTCGGCGACGAGCGGTCGCAGCGACGCCGGCTCCCGGGGCCAGATGTTGGGGCCGTGCATCGGTCTGGTGTCGCTGGGTAGCTCGCGGCCGAAGTAGTAGCCCTCCTTCAGGTCGGGCACGCCCGACGTCAGTTCGCCGCCGAGGGGGAACCATCCACGCCACGCCGATCCGCCGTGCGACAGGGCCACCGACTCCTTCTCATCGGGGCTGCGGCCGAAGAAGTCGGTGGCGCTGCTCAACACGGCCTCGCGGAGTTCATTGCTGACCCCGTGGTTGCAGATCGCGAAGAAACCGAACTGCCGACACGCCCGGTCGATCTCGGCTGGGGCCTCCGTGGAGGTGACGTCGATGATCGGCAACATGCCCCGAAGCCTAAAGCGAAGCGGACGGGTCGGAACCCGCCGCTCGTGTCAGAATCGACGTTCGTGACCACCGCCCAACTGATTGTCGTTGGGGTTGCCGTCTTCTTCGCAGCGTTCATGCAGATCGTGGCCGGATTCGGGTTCGCCCTGCTGTCGGTGCCGTTGATGACGCTGGCGATCGAGCCGAAGATCGCTGTCGTGGTCAGCACCTTGACCGGGGTGTTCGTCACCGGCTGGCAGGCATACCGGGACCGCGCCGAGGCCGACAGGGGCTTGGTGCGACGGATGACGATCGGTGCGTACATCGGGATGCCGCTCGGCCTCCTGGTCTTCATCACGGTCGATGACAACGTGTTGCGGCTGATGCTGGGAACCGCCGTCCTGATCGCGGCCGTGATGCTGGCCCTGCGTGTCAACCTCCACCACGCGGGTCCGCGCCTCGACTACGGCTCGGGCCTCGTCTCGGGCGTGCTGGCCACCTCGCTGTCGACCAATGGGCCGCCGCTGGTCTTCGCGTTGCAGGCCCGGCAACTGGCGGCCGTCGAGTTCCGGGCGACGATCTCCACGGTGTTCGCCTTCAGCAACATCTTCGGCCTCTCGCTGTTCATCGCCTCCGGCAAGGTCACCCGTGATGGTCTCATCGCCGCGGCGGTGACGCTCCCGGCCATGCTGGTTGGTCAACTCCTCGGCTTTCCGATCCGCAAGCACGTGCACGGCGAGCGGTTCCGTTGGCTGGTCCTACTGCTGCTCTTCGGCGCGGCGATCAGCGCGATCGTGAACGCGCTCGTGTGATGGAAGGATGGCCCACATGATCTTGGCCTGCGTCGTCACCGCGATCGCAGCGGTCGCCAACTGGTACTCGCGCTGGAAGCGCCTCGACCGAGTCGAGTTGATCAGCAAGCCCTTCACGACCATCGGCGCAATCGCCATCGCAGCGCTGGCGGATGGTCCGCGGCCGGCCACGGTCGCTGGCATCATCGCGCTCACGCTCTGCCTGGTCGGTGATGTCGCCCTTCTGCACGTCGTCGATCAGTTCGTGCTCGGCCTCGCCGCGTTCCTGCTCGGCCACATCGCGTTCATCGTGATGTTCGCCGATCGCCGATTCGACCGATGGCCGATGGCCGGCGTCGGCGTGCTCGGTTGCGCTGTGCTGCTCGGCACGGTTGCGATGCCGATCGTTCGCGGCGCCGCGGCCAAAGGCTTGGGCATTCCCGTGCGGGCCTACCTCGCCGTGATCTCCTCGATGACCGTGCTGGGGTGGGCGACGGGGAACTGGCTGATCATGGTCGGCGCGACGGCCTTCATCATCAGCGACTCCATCCTCGGCTGGGGCCAGTTCGTCGCCGAGCGGGCTTGGATGCACGTTGCGATCATGGTCACCTACCACGTCGCGATCGTCTCATTGGCCCTCAGCCTGGCGATCTGAGCCTGGGCGAACTATCCGGCGAACATCTGCAGCCACTGCTCGGCCGACTTGGGGCGGAACACGTAGTTGTCGTCGCGAATCGACTCCAGCGTTGCGTGCGACGGCTGCGAGTAGCGGTGGCCCGGGTAGACGATCGTTTCGGCCGGCATGCCTGCCAGCTTCTGCAGGCTGTGGTACATGTCTTCGGGATTGCTGCCGGGCAGGTCGGTGCGGCCGCACCCGTCGAGGAACAAGGTGTCGCCGCTGACCAACCGGCCCTCGACGTGGAAGCACTGACTACCGGGCGTGTGACCGGGTGTGTGGATCAGCGTGACGTCGATCGAACCGACCGATACCACATCGCCCGGTTCGTGTACGGCGAGGTGATCGGCGCCGATCTCGGTCGTCCGCTGGACCCAAGGCACCTCGTCGCGCTGCACATGGATCGGGCAATCGACGTGCTCGAGCAACGCAGCGATGCCCTCGATCATGTGGTTCCCCATCCAACCGCCGACGTGGTCGGGGTGATAGTGCGTCGCCAACACCCCGGTCACGGTCATGCCGTCGGCGTGGACGGTGTTGATCAGGTCGGCCACGGCATAGGCCGGGTCGACCAGCAGGCACTCGCCGGTGGTGCGGTCGCCGAGCGCATAGACGAAGTTGACCATCTGCTTGGCCATCGGATCCCCGATGGCGAAGTCGCGGCCCGAGAGCAGTTGCCGAAAGTAGAGCGGATCGTCGGGGTGGTTCGCTGCCATCCGTCGTACGCTAGCGAGCCATGAGATCGCCGAGACAGAGCGACCGATGACCCAGCTCACGCAGCTGGTCGAGGGCCAGATGCTGGTCTACGGCGGCGATCGGTGCACCACGGTCCCGCGTGACCTGGCCCGGGCGTTCGTGGCGGGCGATCGCCTGGTGATCGTGCAGGACACCGGTGATCTGCTGCACATCCCGCAAGCCGAGCATCGGCTGGTCTCGGCCGCGGTGACACACGCAGTCGAGGCCTTCGCGACGCTCGCGGAATGCACCGACGACCAGATCTCCGACTTCTTCCAGCGGTTCGCCGACGCCATCGATGATGATGCCGTGTTCGCCGACGTGCTCGCTGCCAACCACACCGACGTCGACACCGCAACGGCCAAGGGTCGCTCCACGACCCGGCTACGCCTGTCCGCGGCGATGCGCTTCGACATGGTGGCGGGTTTGCGGAGCTGGGGCGCTTCGTCGATCAGGCGTCATCAACTGCTGTCAACGATCGACCACGAGCACTGGTCGGTGTCGTCGTTGCGAGCGCCCCTCGGCGTGGTCGGCTTCGTGTTCGAGGGCCGGCCGAACGTCTTCGCCGATGCGACAGGCGTGCTGAGGACCGGCAACACCGCGGTCTTCAGAATCGGCAGCGACGCCCTCGGCACTGCGCAGGCGATCATGCGCACGTGCGTGTCGCCATCGCTTGCCGGGGCCGGTCTGCCGCCAGGTGCCGTTCAACTCGTCGAATCGCCGGCGCACGCTGCCGGCTGGGCGTTGTTCAGCGACGCTCGAGTGAGCCTGGCTGTGGCCCGCGGCTCGGGATCGGCTGTGGCCCAACTCGGGTCGGTGGCCCGCCAGAGTGGCGTGCCGGTCAGCCTCCACGGCACGGGCGGAGCGTGGCTCGTGGTGTCGGAGCATGCCGATGCGGCGACCCTCGGCGAGATCGTCGAGCACTCCCTCGATCGCAAGGTGTGCAACACGATGAACGTGTGCTGCATCCCCAGCTCGCGATCGGCGGAGTTGCATGGCATCGTGGCTGAGGCTGCAGAACGTGCTGCCGCCAACCGCGGGACCCATGCCGTGACCCACCGTGTCGACGAGGATCAGGTTCAACGCCTCGGTGAGGAGTGGGAGTGGGAGGACTCACCCGAGTACTGGCTGGTCGAGGTCGACTCGATCGGTGAGGCCGTCGCCCTCTTCAACCGGTTCAGCCCACGATTCTCGGCGTCGCTGATCAGCGACGACCGCAGCGAACACGACTGGTTCTACTCGGCGATCGATGCGCCCTTCGTGGGCAACGGGTTCACTCGCTGGGTCGACGGGCAGTTCGCGCTCGACCAGCCCGAGCTCGGCCTCTCGAACTGGCAGGCCGGTCGCCTGTTCGCACGCGGCGGGGTCCTGTCTGGTGATTCCGTGTACACCGTGCGGTTGCGCGCCGACGTGCGCGTCCATTCTCTGCACCGATGACACTAAGGTCGCTGACCGTGCATCGACGGACGGGTGGCTTGCTGTTGGTCGGCTGCGTGGTCACCTCTCTCGCTTCGTGTGCAACGGCCCCCGGTGTGGTGTCGACCGAAGCGCGATCCGGGCGGCCCGCGTCCGCTTCGACACTTCCCGTGGAGACGACGTTGCCGACCAAACCGTCGACACCCGACGAGTCGTCGCCGCCGACGATCACGTTGCCTACTTCGCTGCCCCCGACGACGGTTGGGGTGCTCGACGAGGACGGTGCCGGTGATGCGCTGTTCCCCGCCCTCGGAAATCCGGGGATCGACGTCGAGCACTACACGCTGGCGCTCGACTACGACACGGTGCGCAATGCGATTTCGGCGACCGAGCACCTCGACATCCTGATGACGCAGGACCGCGCCACCTTCACATTGGACTCCGACGGGCCGGTCGTCTCCGCGGTGTCGGTCGACGGCAACGCGGCCACCTTCGAGGCCCGCTCGCCAGAGTTGTTCATCACCCCGGCCAGCCCGCTGACCAACGGCCAGCGGATCGGTGTCGACCTGACCTACACGCTCACGCCCGCACCTGTGCCGTCGGCTGCCGGGCAGGAGGTCGGATGGTTCCCGACACCGGGTGGTTCGTACGTGCTGAACGAGCCGGAGGGTGCTCACACGTGGCTTCCGTCCGACGATCATCCCAGTGACAAGGCCACATTCCGATTCGAGCTGACTGTGCCGTCCGGCCTGACGGCCGTCGCCAATGGCGGGCTCGTCGATCACACCTCGGGCACATCCATCGAGACCTGGATCTGGCAAGAGGACCGCCCCATGGCGACCTACCTGATCCAACTCCTGACCGGCGACTACGAGCTCGTGGACGGCGTCGGGCCGAACGGGTTGCCGCTGCTCAGCGTGGTGTTGCACGACGATCGGGCGACGATGCAGCCCTACCTCGACACGATCGACGACCAGATCGACTACTTCGACGACTTCTTCGGTCCGTACCCCCTCGACCGGTACGGCATCGCCATCACCGACAGCTTCCCGGGGCTGGCGATGGAGACGATGGAGCGATCGATGTTCAGTCGCGGCGACTTCTCGACCGGTCGGCTCGACAGCGGGCAGGAGCTGTTCCTCTCGCACGAGCTCGCCCACCAGTGGTTCGGGGACGCTGTGTCGCCCGAGCGCTGGACCGACATCTGGCTCAACGAGAGCTTTGCCACGTACGGCGAGTGGATGTGGCTCGACCACCTCGGCCTGACGACGATCGACTCCTCGGCTGCGGCGGGGCTCTCGAGTCGTCCGCCGCTGCCAACCGCCCACCCCCTTGGCGCCGCCGACCTGTTCGGGTTCAACAGTTACGACGGTGGTGCGGTCGTGCTGCACGCGTTGCGCAAGACGATCGGCGACGACCTGTTCTTCACGCTGTTGCGACGGTGGATCACCGACAACAACGGCTCGTCGCGCACGACCGAAGACTTCGTCACGTTGGCGAACGAGGTTGCCGGCCGCGATCTCACCGACTTCTTCGCCACATGGTTGTATGCAGGCAAGCTGCCGACCTCGTTCCCGGCGTAGCCGGCTAGTGGCCGACGAACTTCTCGAGGATCGCGCTGCGCCACTTCTCGGTCTTGCCGGTGCGTTCTTCGTAGGCGTCGGCGCCGATCGGTAGCCGCAGCATGGCATTGATGCCCAGCCAGCGAAACGGCTCGGTCTCCCACTTCTTGGACTGGTGGTTGACCCACGGCAACGACACGAGGTCGGTCTCGCGCCGCAGGATGAGATCGGCCAATGTGCGTCCGGCGAGGTTGGTGGTCGTCACACCGTCGCCGACGTAGCCTCCGGCCCACGCGTGGCCGGCGGCGCGATCGAAACCGACGGAGCAGAACCAGTCGCGGGGCGCGCCGATGGGGCCGCCCCAGCGGTGCGTCACCTTGGCGTCGCCGATCGCGGGGAACAGGTCGCTCAACAGACCTCGGAGTGAATCCTGCACCCGGGCGTGGCGATCGAACTCCGGTTTGATCGCCGACCCGAAGTGGTAGGGCGCGCCGCGACCACCGAACGCGATGCGGTTGTCGGCTGTGCGCTGGCCGTAGATGATCAGGCGGCGGTCGTCGTTGAACGTCTCGCGTTGCGCCCACCCGACCTCGTCGAAGAAGGAATCGGGCAAGGGCTCGGTAGCGATCATCAGCGAGTAGATCGGGGCGACCGTGCGTCGCTGACCGGGCAGGCGAGCAGTGAAGCCCTCCGTCGCTCGCACGACGACGTCGGCCGAGACCGTGCCCGTCTCGCACCGCACCTTCCGATCGCCGAGCTCGATCACGCGCGTCCCCTCGTAGACGGTCGTGCCGGATCGCTCGACGGTCTCGGCCAAACCCCGTACCAGCCGTGCCGGGTGGATCGCTGCACAGTGTGGCGTGTACCCCGCCCCGAGCACCTTGCTGGCGTTGAGTCGTGCCGAGGCCTCGTCGGCGGGCAACCAGCGGTAGTCCTCCTCGCCGAATCCCCACGAGTGGTAGTACTCGAGCAGCTCGTGCACCCGGCGGACCTGCGGTTGATTGCGGGCGAGGTTGAGGTACCCGCCCTTGGCGAGATGGCAGTCGATGCCCTCCTTGGTCGTCACCCGGGCGACTTCATCGACGGAATCGTGCATGGTGCGCTGCAGAGCGATTGCCTTGTCTCGTCCGTGTCGCTCGGCCATTTTCTCGAAGCTCATCGGCAGCAGAGCCGACAACCAACCGCCGTTGCGGCCGCTTGCACCGAACCCGGCGAACTCGGACTCGACGACCACGACGCGCAGGGTCGGGTCGATCTGGTGCAGGTAGTACGCGGTCCACAAACCGGTGTATCCCGCCCCGACGATGGCGACGTCGGCGGTCACGTCGCCGGGCAACTGCGGGCGAGTCGACAGGTCATGATCGGCCGGAAGCGAGTCGAGCCAGAAGGAAACTGCGCGGGGGTCGGTCATCGGTGCGACACTACGCAATCCGCCCGCAGCGCCCCTACGCTGGCGTCGATGTTGCCGACCCCCACCGGCTGGTTCCCCGATCCGTGGAACAGCGCCGGGGTGCGGTTCTGGGACGGTCGGGCGTGGACCGGATACTCAGCGCTGCCGGCACCCGCCGACGAGCCGCACCCGACGCTGCCGATCCGGGCCGCGTGGGGCGCGGTCAGCACGTTGTTGGTGTCGATCATCGCCAGCCGGTACCTCCTCAAGGCGATCTCGGTGTTCGAGTGGCCGATCGCGGTCTACGTGGCGATCGTCGCCGTCATCGGGTACGCGCCGGCGTTGTTGTGGTGCTGGTACTCGAGCCGCCGGTGGGGGACCGGCCGGTTCCGCGCCGACGTCGGCCTCCGTGCCCGCTGGGTCGACGTCGGATGGGGGCCGGTCACGTGGGGCGCCTGCCTGGTGGCGCAGGTCGTCGTGGGTGTCGTGATCGTCGCGTTGAAGGTGCCGTTCACCAGCAACATCAAAGACGTGTCGGATCTGCACGCCGATCGTGGCTACGTCGTGTCGCTGCTCGTCCTCGCGGTCGTGGCAGCGCCCATCGCCGAGGAGATCGTCTTTCGCGGCGTCGTGCTACGCGGCCTGCTCTCCCGCTACGGCGCCGTGGTCGCGGTCGGGGTGCAGGGGGTGCTGTTCGGGCTGGCCCACTTCGACCCGATCCGTGGGGCAGGCAACATCGGCCTGATCCTGGTGCTCGGGTCGGTCGGCTGCGTGTTGGGGGGCGCGGCGTTCCTGATTCGGCGCATCGTTCCGACCATGATCGCCCACGCCATCCTCAACGGCATCGCCATGGCCCTGGCGCTCACCGGCTGGCTCTCGCCGCGCTGATCCGCAACCTCAGTGTGACAGGGGGACGTTGTCGATCAGGCGGATGTCGCCGAACCACACGGCGGCGAGCACGATCGCCGGCCGATCCAAGAACTCCATGGGCTCGAGCGTCGCCGGGTCGACGATCGTGAGGTACTCGAGACGCGCCCGGGGCTCGGTGGCGACCCGCTCGTAGGCCGGTGCCAGTAGACGTGCCGCATCACGCTCACCGGCGGCAAACCCAGCGGAGACGAGCCGCAGGGCCTGGATCACGCAGACCGCGGCGATGCGGTCCTCCGGCGCCAGCCGTTGATTGCGACTGGAGATCGCCAGCCCGTCGCGCTCGCGAACGGTCGGGATGTCGACGATCTGGACGTCCATATCGAGATCGGAGACCATCCTGCGGATGATCGACAACTGCTGGAAGTCCTTGCGGCCGAACACGGCGACGTCGGGGTCGATCGCGCCGAACAGCTTGGCCACCACGGTCGTGACGCCACGGAAGTGACCGGGTCGACCGGCGCCCTCGAACGACTCGGCCAGTGCGCCGGGCTCGACGTGCGTCTGGAACCGAACTGGATACATGATCGCCGCGGTCGGCGCGTACACCGCGTCGACACCCGCAGCCCGGCACGCCTCGACGTCGTTATCGATCGGTCTCGGGTACTTGTCGAAGTCGTCGTCGCGGTTGAACTGCAGCGGATTGACGAAGATCGACACCGCGACCACGTCGCTGATGCGGCGGGCTTCGTCGATCAGGGCGAGGTGCCCGGCATGCAGGGCACCCATCGTCGGCACACAACCGATCCGTTGATTCGCGCCACGCTGGGCGCGGCTCCAGGCATGCATCGACCGCGGATCGCGACAGATCAACATGGAAGCCTCAATCCCGCCGTGACTCAGTGGAAGCTGTGAGCGTCGTCAGGCCATGTGCCGTCGCGGACCTCGCGCACGAACTCGGCGGTGGCCTCGACTGCGGCGGTGCGGAGGTTGGCGTACTGCTTGGTGAACTTCAGCGACATCTCGCTGAGGCCGAGCACGTCGTGCAGGACCAGCACCTGACCGTCGCACCACGGCCCGGCGCCGATCCCGATGGTGGGGATCGACACCTTCTTGGTGATCTCGGCGGCGAGATCGAGCGGAACGCCCTCGATCACCATGGCGCACGCACCGGCCTGCTCCACGGCGTGAGCGTCCTCCAGCAAGCGCTCGCGGCCCCCTGCCTCGAACCCGCTGGCGCGCCCTTGGACCTTGTGGCCACCCATGCGGTGGAAGCTCTGCGGCGTGAGGCCGATGTGTCCGACGACGGGGATGTCGACCCGAGTGAGGGCCTGGATGGTCTCACCCATCACGACCCCACCTTCGAGCTTGACGCATTCGGCCCCTTCCTTCATCAATCGGATGGAGCTCTCCACCGCCTGTTGCGGGCTGACCTGGTACGAGCCGAACGGCAGGTCACCGACGATCAGGGCCCGCGGCTTGGCCCGCGAGACCAGGCGAACGTGGTACACCATGTCGTCGAGCGCCACCGGGATCGTGTTGGACTCTCCCTGCACGACCATGCCCACCGAATCGCCGACCAGGATCATGTCGACGCCGGCGAGATCGACGAGACGGGCGAAGGTGACGTCGTAGGCCGTGATCATCGTGATCTTTTCGCCGAGCGCTTTCATCCGAGCAAGCTCGGGAACCGTGACCTTCGGTCGTTCGTGCGTCTCGCTGGTCATGAAGCTGTTGCCTCCCTCGACCGGGGTGAGGTATCCCCGACGCCAACTGCCAAGCTATCGACCACGAGACCGGTTCCAAAAGCTATCCGGATCGGCGATCTGCGGTTCATGTCGCCATCGGGAAGGCGCTGGGACACACATCGGCGTAGCTCGGGGTGCCGCCGACCGACCGGGCTTCGATCACCGCCCGGGTGCAGGCGAGGGCGAAGCAGTCGGCCGCAGCGGTCAGCAGGGTGTTGACGATGCCGGGCCGCGTGTCGGGTCGGCGCAACCCCGGCTGGCTCCCCGCGGCAATGACGTGTTGGCCGGTCGACAGGCAGAAGATCGTGTCGCCGTCGAACATCGAGTGCACCGGGCGGATCGCCCTGGCCAACCCGTCGTGGGCCACCGACGCCATCTTCCGGCATTCCGGCTTGGTCAGCGCTGCCGTTGTGGCCACCACCCCGATCGTGGTGTTCAACGGCGTCGGTGGGGGACGCGTGGCCTCGATCAGGGCGCGGCGATGCGCTGCCGTCGGCCGGCGCAGATCGATCCGTTCGTGGAACCACGGCAAGCCGGTGGCCGGGTCGATCACCTGCCCGGCCGCGTTGACGACGGCGAGAGCGCCCACGACGATGC
>JANPOJ010000154.1:0-2085 GCA_031427935.1 Ilumatobacteraceae bacterium
CATCGACATGCCGGATCGCCATCAGCCACCATCGGACGGACCGTTCAACCTCGTTGCGACTGCGGCCGCAACAACTGCCAAACCAGCTCCGAGAGCGATCGAGGTCACTGCCTTCTGTCCGCCGGTCACGGCTTCATCCTCTCACGGGTGCGCATACCTATCGGCAGATCGGGCGCGCCTTACTGAGTCATCGTGATTGGCGTGAACTTCGTTCCGCAGATCGCGTTGACCGCATCCACGAGTAGGTCGTTCGACCAACTGCCTCTCAGGACCTGCCGCTGCGCGTCCGCGGTTGCGCGGGACACAAGCGCCCTTTGATCTGGCGAGAGGCTCGGATCATCGTTCAATTCCGCGATGCGCTCATCACTCGTGAAATCGAACTCACCGCCCACTGCCTTGCTCGCCGTGGCGCAAAACGCGGCGCGCGCCGCCAACTCAGGCGTCACCGATGAACTCGGTTCAATCCGCAGAGTCGTCGAACTCCCAGCGATCACCTGGGTCTGACCGCTGGTCGTGGTCCCAGCCGTCGGCTCGACGCTGGCGTCATCTCCGGTGCAGGCAGACAATACCGCCACCATGCCAGCACTGACGAAGAACGCAGCCAAGCTGTTCAAGAGCGCATATTGCCCGTTATGGAGCGGGTTGTCCAGTGTCGAGAGCTGTGCACGCCTGGGTCGGTTCAGCCGCAAGACCGCAGAACGATGAGGGCGCTGGGCTAACCGGAGAGCCCAATCCGTCGCATCGGCGCATACCTCCGGATCGGTGTTCCTGACTGAGAACCAGTTCGGGGCCGGCGACCACGACCATCTGACGCGCGGTCTTGCTTACGCGGTTCGCAGCGCGAGCTCGTCTGCTAGTCGGACAATCGCAGACCGTGGACGATGTCGTCGGCTTGTCCCGCAAGTGCCGCCGGGATCGAGAGCGTGGCCCAGGCCTGGGTGAGGTCGTCGGCCTTCCAGCCGACGGTGATGTCCCCGCCTGCGTTAGTGACCATCGAGCCCACTCGCGACTGAATTGTGGTCGTCTGTGGCTTACCTCGGGCAAGGAGGTTGGCGAACTCTGTCCCCGAGCCGTTCTCCACCACGAGCAGGGCGAGCTGCTGGCCGACGTAGTTCCAGGTCCGTACGCGAGTACGACGCGTTCCGGCCCGCTCGTGACCGACGAGTTGAATGCCCGGATCGTTCAGCTCGTAGGAGGACCCGGTCGGGATGGTTATGTCGACCGCCCATTGCACGAACTTTTCTCGGCGGGTCGCGGAGCTGTCGGGCGGGGACGCGCCATACCAATGTGCATTCATCAGCCACACGCTCTGATCGGGACGTTCCCACCACAGGACTGAGGAGACCGCGCCTCCCGGCGTCGCGGATTCGCCGTACCACGCCTTGCCGCGGGCAAGTGGAAACGTCGTGATTTGTGCTGTCGATTCGCGGAGTCCCTTCGGACCCCCAGGCTCGATACGGACGACTGTCAGCGATAGGTATGTGCCTTCGTCGTCAACCCACAGTGCGGCGTCAGTGCCTCCGGCCATCCCCGTCTCATCGTCTGTGAGGCGAGCTGAGGGCAGTGTGAGATCGTAGGTGGGCACCTGAGCCTTCGGAATCGTCTCGGGCGGCTGGTAAAAGGCGATGCGGATCTTCGATGTGCCGGCGTCCGTCGCGAATACGTAGCGATCGTCCGCCCACGTTCCGAATGGAATTGCGCTCAGCTTGGCATCGGTCTCCGTCCAGGTGTCGGTGATGGGTTCGTAGTCAACAACGACACCCTTGACGACGCCGAGGATCGTGGTGCCGGTCCACACGAAGCCGAGGTCGGGATGCGACGGACCAGACGCCAACATCTGCCACGTGTCGGTCACCGGATGGTACGCGGCCGATTCGGTGAGTGCGTCGGTGTTGGCACCGCCGAGGAACACGACGTCACTACCGGTCCACACACCCGTCGGCTGAGCGTTGTGTAGCGGCGAAGGCGCTATGCCACGCCACTTGCCAATGACCGGGTTATACGCCGCGCCGTCACCGTTGCTCCACACGATCATCTCCGTCTCGGTCCAGGTGGCGTTGCCGATGGGCCGGGAGACGATCGGGG
>JANPOJ010000155.1:0-9037 GCA_031427935.1 Ilumatobacteraceae bacterium
CCAATGGTGATTGCGCCGAACAGCGAGAAGATCCGCGCCGGCATGCTCCGCGACGATCTGTTCACGGTGGTGCACGAGCAGTTCATCACCGACACGGCCCGTTACGCCGACATCGTCCTGCCGGCCACGACACAGATCGAAGCCCACGACGTCGTCGCACCGTGGGGCCACCTGTGGCTCAGCTGGAACGAAGCCGCCATCGAGCCGTGCGGCGAGTCGGTCAGCAACAGCGAGGTCTTCCGCCGGCTCGCCAAGGCGATGGGGTACGAGGATCCCGCCTTGTTCGACGACGACCTCACCGCCATTCGCGATTCGCTGCCAGGCATCGACGTCGACGAACTGCGCAGCGTCGGGTTCTTCCGCGTCCCGTATCCCGACGACGGTCGGCCGTTCGGCGACGGCGTGTTCCCCACCGCGAGTGGCCGCGTCGAGTTCGTCAGCGATGCGCTCGTGGCCATGGGCCAGCCATCGCTTCCCACGTTCGTGCCGCCGATCGAAGGGCCTGGCACGGTGCTGGCCGAGCGATACCCGCTGCAGTTGATGACGCCCAAACATCACAACCGGTTCCTCAACGCCGGCTACTCGCACCTCCCCGGCCACGGTGGTCGCGAATCGGGACCGTTCGTCGGGATGTGTGCCCACGACGCTGCCGCCCGCGGCATCGTCGAAGGCCAGTCAGTGCACGTCTTCAACGACCGGGCCTCGGTCGAGGTCCCGGCTCGCATCACCGACCGCGTGCGACCTGGTCTGGTGTCGATCCCGTGGGGTTGGTGGAGCCGTCACCACCCCGATGGCATGGTCGCCAACTCGCTGACCAACGACACGCTCACCGAGTGGGGCGGCGGCGTGGCGTTCTCCGACACCTTGGTCGAAGTCACCGCCGACGAGTAGAGCAATGCATCCCGTCTGAGCAGGCATGCGGGGTAGCCTGGCGGGCATGGCAGGCGAGCTGATCTACGCATTTCGAGTCATGCGCCTGCCGTTGCTCGACGCCGGCGGTGCGCCCATCGGCCGCCTCGACGACATCGTCGTCATTCCCGGCCGAGCAGGGGTCGCGCCGCGGGTGCTCGGCTTCGTCGCCACCAGTCAGCGCCGGCGGATCTTCGTCAACGCTGGTCGGCTGGCAGGGATCGACAGCGACGGCGCCCGGCTGCGCAGCTGGGATGTCGACCTCAACCCGTTCAAGCCCAAGGCCGGTGAGGTGTTGATCGGACGCGACATCATCGACCGGCGCATCGGCGACGAGACCGTCAGCGACGTCGCCATGCGTGCCGGCGGCGACGGTCGCCAGACGTGGTGGCAACTGGCCAAGGTTCGCCTCTCCAGGCGCAGCGCATTGCGTCGCCGGCCGAGCTACCGATTGGTCGATGTCGCCGAACTGCCCGAGTTGTTCCACACCGCCGGGTCAGAAGTGGCCGCGGAGGTCGCTCGGCTGCGCGACATGCACCCCAGCGACGTCGCCGGCATCGTGCGTTCGATGCCGATGACGCAGCGCAAGCAGTTGGCCGAGGCGATGGACGACGAGCGGTTGGCCGACCTGCTCGAGGAACTGCCCGAGTCCGAGCAGTTGCGAATCATCGAAGGGCTCGATCTCGAGCGCCTCGTCAACGTGCTCGAAGAGATGGAGTACGACGACCTGGCCGACCTGCTCGCGGAGATGCCTGGCGAGCAACGCACACGCATCCTCGAGGCGATGGATGCCGAAGATGCCGATCAGGTTCGCCGGCTGTTGAGCTACGACGAAGGCACCGCCGGGGCATTGATGACGCCCGACATCATCATCCTCGGTCCCACGGCAACGGTCGCCGAGGCGCTCGCTGAGATCCGCAACCCGGATTGGTTGGTGTCGATCGCCGCCCAGGTGTTCGTGGTGCAACCGCCCTACAAGACGCCCACCGGGATCTACGTCGGCGTCGTTCACTTCCAGCGACTGCTGCGCGAGCCACCGAGCATGGATCTCGGCAGGTGCATCGAGCATGAACCGACGATCACGCCTGACCTTCCCGAGCGCGAGGTGGCCGAACGCTTGGCGAGCTACAACATGCTCGCCCTCGGTGTGTGCGACGACGCCGGTCGGTTGCTCGGCGCGATCACCGTCGACGACGTGCTGGACCGCACGTTGCCGACCGGGTGGCGCCAACGCAGGCGGGTGAGCACAGGGGCGGTTCCGCGATGAAGCGCCGCGAAGACCTCACCACGCCCCGCCAGCGCCGCCGGCTCGGAGTGCACTACGACCCCGAGGCATTCGGCCAGTTCAGCGAGACCATCGCCCGCACGCTGGGTACCGCACGTTTCCTGGTGTTCCAGAGCGTGTTCATCGCCTTGTGGATCGTGCTCAACAAGATCAAGGCGTTCGACGGTCAGCAACTGCAGTTGCTGACCCTGTTGCTGTCGCTGCAGGCCGCCTACGCGGCACCACTGATCCTGCTCGCCCAGAACCGGCAGGAACAACGCGACCGCGTGCAGACCGAGCTCGATCGGCGTGTCGCCGAGCGCACGCAGGTCGACACCGAGTTCTTGGCCCGCGAACTGGCCGGCGTGCGCCTCGGCTTATCCGATGTTGCCAGCTCCAGCGAGTTGGAAGATCACCTCGAACGGATCGGTCGCGCCGTCGAGCGTCTGGCCGATCGGCTCGGATCACTCGAGACACGTCTCGACAAGGTCGCCGACGACTGACCCTCGGTCAGGGCGCCGACGACTTGGCGACCAACTCGATCAGCTCGACCGTGGTCGCTGCAAACTCGTCTGGGTGGACCCACGCGCTGAGATGGTCGCCGACCAACTCGCGCACCTCGGCGCCCAACGCCTCGGCAAGGGCGCGCTGCTTGCGAGGCCTGACCAAACGATCGCGGGTGGTGATCAGCGAAGCCGCAGGCTTGTGCAGATCGGCCGCCCACGGCCTGGCGTCGAAACGACTGAGGGCTTGCCCGGCCTGCACGACCGCTTGCGGATCGTTGCGACGCATCTCACCGCTGAGCCACGGCACGTACACCTGCGTCGGGTGATCCCTGCCCAGCAAGCGTCGAATGCCGTGCCGCAGCCACCGTTGATAGGCGAACGAACGCAGCATCGGGCCAATGATTCGCACGGTCTTCCAACGCACGCGGTCGAGCTTCGACGAGCACCACTCCAGCGCCGTCGCCTCGACCACGATCGCCCGGACAAGTTGGGGATGGCGGCGCGCCAGCAGCATCGCCAACGGTCCACCCATCGAGTAGCCGACGGCGATCACCGGTGCCACACCGAGCGCTTCGATCAGCGTTGCCGCATCGTCGGCGACGTCTTCCAACTCGAACCGTTCCTCAGAGCGCAGCCCACGACCGTGCCCTCGATGGTCGATGGTGATGAACGAACACGTCTCGGCCAGGGCTTCGTACGCGGTGAAGAACTGCAGATCGCCGCTGGCAGTCCACCCATGCAACAAGATGGCGATGGGAGCGTCGGGGTCGGCGTGCCGGTGGAAACGGTAGAACAGCTCGCCGCGACCGGGAACCAGAAGTGTGCGGCCTTCCGGCAGCCACGGGATCACGGGGTTGGTCGGGGTGTCGCTCACGCCTCAAACGGTATCGGCGGGCGCAGCTACCACGTCGATGACCGGGCAACCCCGGTGAACTCTTGCAGCTGCACACCAAACTCGACCGCTCGACGAAGGAGCTTGGGCGGATCGAGCGTGGACCCACCGACCACGTGGACCCCCGGCTCGATCGATCTGGTGAGGCACGCCTCGATGCATGCCGACGTCACCGCCGCGGCCAGGTGGCTCGTCGGGCCGGAAGCACCGGCGATCACGGTGACCCTGGCGCCGTCGGCGGCGGCACCGCGCACCTCGACCCGCACGGCTCCGATGTCGCCGGCTGGGTGCGGCGGCGTCAACATCGGAAACCTGGCCGTCAGCCGGTCACGGCGCGTGCCCGAGACGCGTGCGCTGATGCGTGACGCACTCGGGAAGATCCGGTGGAGCAGGAACGGGTCGGGCAATGCACCCCGGTAGCAGTCGCGCGCACCGATCGGCTCGGGAAACCAGTCCAGCTCACGACCGCTGCCACCGGGGCGTTCGATCCACGCGCCGTCGTGCCACCCGATCGCCGTCTCGCCGAGGGCATCGTGGTGCTGCGCTGCGCACGCCGGGCCGGCGGTGCCGTGGGTGGCGACGTGGATCTCTTCGGCGACGTGCAACTGCCGGCAGAGGTAGTCGGCCAGCAGTCCCGACAGGCCGGGGCTCATCGCCGCACCCACGATCAGCGCTGCCCCGCCGCGCTGAGCACGGTCGTGGAGGTCGACCAGGGTGCGCACGTCGGTGATGTCGGCCGACATCGACACGACCGAGACCCCGGCCGCCAGGAACTCGGCAGCGAGTTGGGCGTGCGGATGGGGATGGCACAACGCGACCACATCGGTGACCGCCAGATCGGCGGCGTGGGCAACCGTCACGGCGCCACGCGGCGACCCGGGGGCGCCGGGATCGTAGATGGCCACGTTCGTACCTTGACGCAGCAGGTGGGTCCCGATGCGCCGGCCGGTCACCCCGTAGCCGACCAGCCCGACGATCGGACCAGCGTCGGATGCACTCATGTCGGGGGCAGTTTGAGCTCGCGCCAACCGCCCTCCTGCGGGGGAACACCCCCCTTGCCGCGTACTCGCAAGATGCCGGCAACCGCACCGGCAAGAGAGAGGGCCACGAAGGCTCGACGCAGTGCTTTCACCGTGGGGCTAGCTGGAATCGAACCAGCGACCTTCACATTATCAGTGTGACGCTCTAACCAACTGAGCTATAGCCCCGTCAACGACGGAGCCGTCAGGCTATCGGGCGGCTTCCACTGGACTCAACCGACAATCGTCTGGTCCGTCAGGTCGACAGGTGATTCCTCGAGATCGGCGGTTCCGACGACCTCTGATTCAGCGCCCTCGGAGCCATCGGTAGGTTCCGCCGCCGACTCGTTGACGACCGGCTCGGTGCCACGCTCGACACGCGGCCGCACCTCTTCTTCCAACACGCTGAGGCGGATGCCACCAACCAGATCGGTGATCAGGTTGAACAACGTGGCCAGCAACACGGCCAACCCCGTGAGCCCGACCGCCACGAACAGTCCGGCGATCCAAGCGTTGTGGAAGATCTGGCCGCCGTTGAAGTTGAAGGTCTCCCAGCCGAAGCCCTCGAAGAACTTCTCGACGTTGTCGATCGTGCCCGTGGCATACGCAACCTGCCACAGCAACACGCCGGCGACCAGCGCGACCGCGTAGAAGAACACGTTGAACACCAGGGCGACCTTGAACACACTCCAGGTGTCGACGTGGCGAACCACCCTGGTGACGCGGCGCACACGCGGCTTCGGAGCGCGACGGAACGTCACCGGCCGCCGGAGTGGCCGGGTCTCGAGGATCGGGCCGATCTGGGTGACGTCGTCGATGGTCGCCGCTTCGTCGTACAGGATCGGCGCTGCGGTGGGGACGGGCGTCGTTCGCAGGTCGGTCGGCACCAGTTCGGTCGGCGCCAGATCCGGCATCAGGTCGGCGGGTGCCCAGGTGATCGGTGACGGTGTGATCGGTACGACCTGCGTCGTCGCCGACGGAGCCGGAGCGACCACTTCGACGGTGGGTGCGAGCGTGTTGGTCCTGGAGTCGATCGCGGCATCCGTAACCGTGTCGGGGCCTTGCACCTCGGGCTCGTCGACGGGAGACGGCGCGAGGGGCAGTGCCATTGAGAAGTCGATCGGCGCATCGATGCCGCCGGTCTCGCGATGCTTGGCGGTTCGCGGCGTCAACGCCCCTGGGCGGCGCCACACGGTCTTGGCCACCCGCGAGATGCCGCGCGGCGAACTGGGATCCTCCGTACGCGGATCAACCGGACCCGGACGTGGCGAGCCGTTGCCGTTGCTCTTTGCCGAGCCGGACTTGTTGCCGGGCGGCTTCACACCACCGCCGACCGCCCGCGAACTCGCACGGTTGGAGGCTTGGGGCACACCGCTGTCCACCGGTGCAGTGTAGGCGTTGCGAGCCGACAAGGGCAGGGCACCCGACCTCACGCTTGCGCTGGCTTGAGCCTATGGCCCGTCGGTGGCGCGAGCCGTCGCCCGCTGGCCGCCTACGTCGACCACGACGGTGATCGCGCCGTCGGCTTCGGCAAAGCTCACCAACCGGGCGCCGTTGTCGGCAGCCAAGCGGCCCGCTGCGATTCGCCCGCCCGCGACCGCCGCCAGCGCCGCAGCATCTGCCGCGGTCTGGGCGCGGCCGCGATCGATCACGCGGACACTGAATTGGCCCGTACCGACAACAGCCAGTGCCGCCATCACCACGACAATCAGCAAGAGCACGACAGCCTGACCACGATCTCTGCAATTCGACCGCATCCCACACCTCCACATCGATATCCGAATCGGGCACGAACTCGTGCCGAGGTGGAGCCGTGGCTCGAGGGGTGGACTTACTCGTCGTTGGCGATGATCAGTGCAACCGAAGCAACGGACTGACCGTCGTCGACGTTCATGACCCGTACGCCGGTCGCGTCACGACCCTGCGATGAGATGTCGCGCACACCCATGCGGATGGCGACACCGTTGCTGGCGACCGCCATGATCTCGTCGTCAAGACCGACCATGAAGGCGGCGACGACTTGGCCCTTCTTGCCGGTCAGGCGGATTCCGATCACACCTTGCCCACCGCGGCCCTGCACGTTGAACTTGTCGACCTGGGTGCGCTTGCCGTAGCCATGCGACGTGATGATGAGGATGGCCGTGTCGTCGCGGGCCACATCGACGGAGACGACCTCGTCGCCGGCCTTCATCTTCATGCCGCGCACGCCCGACGCAGCGCGACCCATCGGGCGCACCTCGTCCTCGCTGAAGCGGATGGTCGCGCCCTTGCGGCTGACCATGAAGATGTCGTCGTTGCCCGTGGTCTCGATGACCCGAACCAGTTCGTCGCCGTCGCGCAGGTTGAGCGCGATCAGACCGTCGCGACGACCGTTGTCGTACTCGTGGAACAAGGTCTTCTTGACCACACCGTGTCGCGTGGCGAAGAACAGGTTGCGTTCGCCGGCGAAGTCGCGGGTGTCGATGATGGCCTGGATGGTCTCGCCGGCCTGCAATGGCAGCAGGTTGACGATCGGCATGCCCTTGGCCGTGCGCTCGCGCTCGGGGATGTCCATCGCCCGCAGGCGATAGACCCTGCCGCGGTTGCTGAAGAACAACAAGAACGAGTGCGCGGTGGTGAAGATGACGTGCCGCACGATGTCGTCGGTCTTCAGCTTGGCGCCGCTGACGCCGCGACCACCGCGACCCTGCGTCTTGAAGCTGTCGGCGGTGACCGCCTTCACGTACTGCGCCTCGGTCATCACGATCACGAGCTCTTTGTCCTCGACCAGATCGAGATCCGTCATCTCGCCGTCGTCGAGGCCGATCTGGCAGACGCGCGGCGTGGCGAACTCTTCCTTGATCGCCGTCATCTCGCTGCGGATGACCTCGTTGCGAACGGCGGGGTCGGCGAGGATGCCCTCGAGCTCGACGATTCGCGCTCGCACGTCGATGATCTCGCGCTCGAGATCGATACGGCTGAGCCTGGTGAGTTGGGCCAGACGCATCTCGAGGATGTCGGTGGCCTGGAGCTCGCTGAACTCGAACGGCTCCGCCATCAAGCCGACCTTGGCGGCAGCCGGGTTCTCGCTGCCGCGGATGAGGGCGATGATCTGGTCGATGACATCGAGCGCCTTGAGGCGGCCCTCGAGGAGGTGCTCGCGCTCGCGGGCCTTCTTCAATCGATACTGCGAGCGGCGGGTGATGACGTCGACCTGGTGGCGCAGGTAGCCCTGCAGTGCCGTGCACAGGTTGAGCGTGCGCGGCACGCCGTCGACCAGGGCGACCATGTTGACGCCGAAGCTGGTCTGCAACTGGGTGAGCTTGAACAGGTTGTTGAGCACCACGTTGGCGTTGGCATCGCGCTTCAAGGTGACGACCAAACTGGTCTTGCCGCCGGCCGAGCCATCGTTGACATCGGCGATGCCCTCGAGATCGCCCGCGTCGACCAACTCCTGGATGCGCCCGGCGATGGCCGAGCAACTGGTCTGGTACGGCAACTCGGTGACCACGATCTGCATCTGGCCACGCTTGCCTTCTTCGATCGCCGCCTTGGCACGCATCTTGATGCTGCCCCGACCGGTGCGGTACGCATCCATGATGCCGGCGCGGCCGAGGATGCTTCCGCCCGTGGGGAAGTCGGGACCCTTGACGAACTGCATGAGATCGTCGGGGGTTGCCTCCGGGTTGGCAAGCAGGTGCAGAGTCGCGTCGATCACTTCACCCAAGTTGTGCGGTGGGATGTTGGTGGCCATGCCGACGGCGATGCCCTGGCTGCCGTTGACGAGCAAGTTGGGAAAGCGCGACGGCAGGACAACGGGCTCTTCACGGCTGTCGTCGTAGGTCGGCTTCATGTCGACGGTTTCCTCGTCGATGTCTGCCAACAACTGCATCGCCAGCGGGTGCAAACGGCATTCGGTGTTGTGATTGACAAAGCCGCCGGCGAGGAACGAGTGATCGTCGGAGTCGACGCGCAATGAGTACACCGTTGCTGGAGCCTCGTCGGTCACCGAAACGATCTCTTCGAAGCGGTAACCCGAGTCCATGATCGGCAAGATCGTCTTGAGGATCTCGTCGTCCTTGATGCGATCGATGATCCGGAGGCGTTCGGTTTCCCACCGCTCAACGCGATCAAAGTTGTGCTGTGTGAGCCATTTGCGACCCGAGCCACGCGTGTCGAAGGCCACCTCGGAACGGACGAACTCAGCGACGTACGGCACATGGTCGCCACTCAAGGCGACCGGATCGCGTTCATGCGGATGGTCTCGGGCACTTTCAAACGGGGGATGAAGCTGACCCCTTCGGGATCGGGCAAGCCGATCGCGGTGCATTCGCCGATCCTGTTCTTCGCCCAGGACCGCGAGATTGCCGATACTGCCGAGGCCGGCGACATCATCGGCATTCCCAACCACGGCACGCTGCGGGTGGGCGATACGCTGTCTGAAAAAAACGAGGTGCGCTTTACCGGC
>JANPOJ010000156.1:0-11935 GCA_031427935.1 Ilumatobacteraceae bacterium
ACCGCCGGCTCTTCGATCTCCAGCATGTCGAGCAGGTCGGCGACCCACTTGGCATACCCACTGATCGAGAAGGCATCGCCCTTCAGATCACCGCTGCCGCCGAAGCCGGGCATCGACGGGGCGATGACCATGCAACCCTGCTCTGCGATCTCCTCGATCACCTTGCGATACGTGTGTTGCGCCAACGCCCAACCATGCAGCAACACGACGGGCATACCGGCGCCGGCCATGCTGTAAGCCGCTGGTTTTCCCTGCACCCAGGTGCGTTGGTTGACGACGATCACGAGTCAGATCTCTGACTGTTTGGCCCGCCGCTCACGGTAGTCACGAGCGGCACCTTCTTCCGGTTCCACTTCCAACGTGACGCCATCGATGGCGACGACCTTCAACCCCGCCCCGAGTGTGATGGGCGTGGCGCGGTTGGTGCGGGCACGCCATCTCGCGCCGCTGACCATCGCCACCCCCTCGGGATCGATCGTCGTGGTCGCAGTGCCCTCCTGACCGATCATCCACTCGCGACCGATGGTCGGCGTGGCGAAGCGCGTGCGAACCATCGACGGCATGCCCACGATGAAGGTCAGCATCACACCGCCCACGGCGACGATCAACGTGATCCATCCGAGCCGCAGATCGTTGCCGGGCACCGGCCGGTAGAGATACCACGCGCCGATGATGAACAACACGATGCCGACCCCAGTCCATGCCCTGGGAATGCCCACTTGCACATCGATCGCAAACGCCAACATCGATAACACCAGCAGTGCCACCGCTGCCGGTCGCGTCGGTAGGGCGCTGAGCCCGTAGCAACCGAGCACCGCGCAGATCGCACCGACGCCGCCACCGATGCCGACGCCTGCAGTGAAGAACTCGAAGATCAGCAATGCCATGCCGATCACCAACAGCAGGAACGCCATCGGCGGGCTGGCCACCGTGTGCAACACCTCGTCGAACAGACCGAGGCCGCTGAACACCGGCGTGGTCGAGATGTTCTGTTCCTCGCCCTTGTCGTTCAGTTGCTTCACCACGGTGTTGACCACGTGACCATCGATCGTCTTGCCGTCCATCGCCAACACCATGTTGCGCACCGTCGGCACGCCTTCATCGGTGGTGTCGAGCTTCAACACGCCGGCGGCGCGGGCCTCGTTGAAGCTCATCGATCCGCCGACCAGATCGGTGGTTGCGTCGCCGAAGCTGATCGGCTTGCCGTCGACGATCAAGGGGGAACTGATGTGACCCATGCGGCTGCCGCCGACCATCGCGGTGACGTCGGCGACGGCCATCAACTGCGCCGGCAGGCCGTAGGCGCGTGACGAACGCGACGGCCCGACCCAGATGCCGATCGGCACCTTGGCGTGCGCGACCCGCTCGAGCAGCGCAGTCATCTCGGCGGCGGACACCACTGCGCCGCGGCTGGTCAGCTGCAGGATCAACGCCTCGGAACCGCTGGATTCGGCGTGATCGACCGCGTCGATGATCGAGCGGACCACGATCTTGTCGAAGATCCCCGAGACCTGCAAGACATCGACCGGCGCGAGCTGCGATGCGTCGGTGACATCGGCGGTGCTGGTGCCACTGGTGGTCGGCGGGGTCGACGCGTGCGCGGACGGTGACAACAGCGACAGACCTGCCAACCCAACAAAGGGCGCGATGAGAATGGTGATCGCTAACCTGCGCACAAGTGCCTCCGAAGAGCGAGAATCCGCTGCAGTTCCTGACCGACTCCCGTGTTGTCATCGTTGCTGGCAAAGGGGGCGTCGGGAAGACCACGGTAACCGCGGTTTTGGCTCGCGCAGCAACCGATCAGGGACTTCGTGTGCTGGTCGTCGAGCTCGACGGCAAGTCGGCTCTGGCCAGCCTGGTCGGCGACGACATCGCCTGCCTGCCCCTCACACCGGCCGCCGCGTTGGCCGAATACCTCGACACTCACGGCCTCGGCCGCGTCGCCAAACGGTTGGCCACCAGTGGTGTGATCGAGGTGGTCGCGACCGCGGCCCCCGGCATCGACGACATCGTCGTGCTCGGCAAGATCAAGCAGCTCGAGCAGAGCGGCAGCTACGACCTGGTCGTGGTCGACGGGCCCGCCGCCGGGCACGCCATCACGTTCCTGATGGCGCCGGCGAACCTGCTGAAGTTGGTGCGCGGTGGCCCGATCCACAGTCAGGCCGTCGACGTGGCCGACATGTTGAAGGACCCGACGCGCTGCCAGGTGATCCTGGTGACGCTGCCCGAGACGACGCCGGTGAACGAGGTCATCGAGACCGCTGAGGCGCTGCGCGACGAGGGTGGGCTGCGGCTGGGGCCGGTGGTGGTCAATGCCTTCGACGAGGGCGACGATCTGCCGCTCGATCGGGCCACGGCCGGCACGCCGCTGTACGAGGCGGCCGAGTTCCGCAACGCCCGACGTGCCCTGCACCGGCAGGAGGCGCAGCGGCTGGCGGAGGCACTCGATCTCGAGCAGATCCGGCTGCCGCTGATCGCCGCGCAGTCCCTCAATCCCGACGCGATCCAGGAACTCTCGCAACGACTCGGAGAACGGCCGTGAGCGATCTCGGTGCCCTGATCTCGACCGCCGATGTGGTCGTGTGCTGTGGTTCGGGCGGGGTCGGCAAGACCACCACTTCTGCGGCACTCGGGCTGCAGGCGGCACGCAACGGCCGGCGTTGCGTGGTCGTGACGATCGACCCCGCGAAACGGCTCGCCGACGCGCTGGGTGTACCCGGCGGGTTGACCAATGACCCGATCCAACTGCCGATCGATGGGCCGGGCGAACTGTGGGCGCTGATGCTCGACACGGCGTCGACGTTCGACGGTCTGGTGTTGGCCAACGCCGCCAACCCCGAGCAGGCCAACCGGATCCTGACCAACGGGTTCTACCGCAACATCGCCGGTTCGCTAGGTGGCACGCAGGAGTACATGGCCGCCGAGCGGCTGCTGGCGCTGCACCTCGACCCACGTTTCGACCTGGTGATCGTCGACACCCCGCCCACCCGCAACGCGCTCGACTTCCTCGATGCTCCGCGCACGCTCGCCCGCTTCCTCGACCACCCTGTTTTCAAGCTGATGATGATGCCGACACGTCGTGGTCTGCGCGTGTTGAGCATTGCTGCCCAACCGCTGCTGCGATCGATCGGCAAGGTCATCGGCACCGAGGTGCTGGCCGATGCGCTGGCCTTCTTCCAAGCGTTCGACGGGATGGAGACCGGCTTCCGCGACCGCGCCGACGAGGTGATCGAACTGCTGCATGGCGAGACCACACGATTCGTGCTCATTGCCTCGCCGCGCGTCGACACGATCGACGAGGCGCGCTACTTCGCCGACCGGTTGGAAGACAAGGATCTGGTCGTCGGCGCGATCATCGTCAACCGCGCCACGCCCGACTTCGGCGAGCCCACCGGCAAGCGCCCACGCCGCCTCGGCGACGCAGCCCTCTACGACAACCAAGCCCAGCTGCACGCGCTCGCAGTCGGCGAGCACGCCCAGATCGCGCCGCTGGTCGCCGACACCGGCCGTGAGCCGACATGGGTGCGGCTGCTGCCGGGCGATGTGCACGAGCTCAAGGCGCTCGACACGATCCGTTCGCTGCTGTTCACCGGTTCAGCGGCCGCGCAACCGAGCCGGTAGGGTCGGCGTCGTGCACATCCTGGTCGCAACCGACGCCGACTACGTCCTCAACGACATCACCGCCGCGTTGGGCGGCCCCGACGTGTCGTTCACCGTCTGCCGCAACGGTCGCGACGTCTCCGGCGTCGTGGAGGCCCGCACCCCCGATCTGGTCGTGATCGACCTGCAGATCGGCTCGATGGGTGGCATGGCCGTGACCATGGCCTTGCGCCTCGACGAGAGCTCTGGCGCGCTGCCGCACGTGAACGTGTTGATGCTGCTCGACCGTCAGGCCGACATCCACCTCGCCAAGCGGTGCGCCGCCGACGGATACCTGGTCAAGCCGCTGAACCCGCTGAGCCTGAAGCGCGCAGCACGGGCAATCCTCGCGTCCGCGGCGGTCGGGCCGGAGCCCGAGGCGGACGACGAGGCGGCCGGTTGGGAATCACCTGAGGAAGAACCCGCCCCCGTCGGATAGATTGCACAGGCACTTCGGGGTGTAGCGCAGCTTGGTTAGCGTGCCACGTTCGGGACGTGGAGGTCGGAGGTTCAAATCCTCTCACCCCGACCATTTGTGAGGCTTGCCTCGACAATTCGGCAAGATGGGACAACACCTGAGCGGGGTCAGGCGTCGGCGGTGAGCCAGCGGATCACGTTGCGGGTGACTTGCTGAACCAGCGGGTCAGTGTCGAGGCCGTAGCACCAGTCGGTCGTTCCGGCGTTGAACACGCGACCCTTGCCTTTCGTGAACGTCGCCACCACGGCGTGGCCATGGGCGAGACGAGCGACGTTCTCGGGCGACGCAGAGCCGAACAAACCGGCGGCCACGCCCTCGAGATCGCCGGGCGGGTCGGCGTTGGCCCACAGGGCCAGAGGCGCTTCGCAGTACGTCGGCGTGATCGAGATCAGCCGCGCCGGCGCAGTCGCCAGCACCTCGAGACCGGCGGGCGTGTTGTCCGCGTAGGTCGGTACCGGGTCACCGTTCACCATCGTGAGCTCGCAACCGTCGACCTCGTATCCGACGATCCGCGACGAAGCGCCCAACACATCGCCGTAGCGCAGATCGGTGCCGGCGAACACCGGGTGATCAGGTCGGTGGATGGTGTAGCCGCCGGAGCTGCGCGGCGTGGCGTTGCCGACGCGTGCATACCCGCCGCGGGTGAAGCTGAGACCGGTCGTCTGCGCCTCGGGCCGGCCGACCGACGGCAGCGGCCACATCGACGTGAGGAAGCGGTGATCGGCGGTGCCGGCCACCGGATCTCGCGCTTCGGCCTGGCCCTTGTAGCAGACCATCGTGCGGCCGTCGTCTTCGTACCGCACCTGCCAGAAGCAGCTGTTGCCGGACAAGATCGCCCATGATCCGCCGGCCTCGACGAACGCGTCGGCGCGGTCGCGCATGCCCGACGACCAGTACTCGTCGTGGCCGATGCTCAACATCAGCCGCTGACCATCGAGCACCTCGGGGTGGAACTCGAGATCGGAGTTCACAGCGAAGTCGAGCGTGAGGCCCTCACTCTCGGCCCACTGGACGAAGCGGCGTTCCCAGTTGTGCCAACCGCTCGACGCGCACCACAACGGGTACTCGAATTCGGCGAGGTACTGCTGCAGTTGCAGGTGCTCTTCGTCGGGCTCCTCAGGAAGGCTGGCGACACGGCCGTCATAGGTGACGTCATGCGGCGCCGCCGGCCGGCGAAGGTAGCCGCGCTCCAGCGGCCGGTCGAACGAGACCTTCACGGCATCGGTGTAGAGGCACTTCCCGCCCCATTGGTTGTAGGCGTTGTAGGTGTTGGTGGCCAACACGACGATGGCGTCGGCCGAGGTCGTGAGCGCAGGCGCGGGCGCGGGTCGCACGACGAAGAATGCCTGCGACGTCGCCGTCTCGCCGCTCTCACCCTCGGCGTGCAGCGTTACCTCGTAGAAGCCCGACGACCACGCCGCGTCCAGGCCGACCGTGAACGCGACCGGCCATCCGCAGCCCACTGCGTAGGCGTCATCGGGGTACGGGTGCTCGCCGATCTCGATGCCGTCGCGGCGCCACACTTCGACGCGCTCGCGACCGATTCTGGCGATCGACGCAGTGACACTCGATGCCCTGGTGCTGCAGCGGAGCTCGACGATCTCGCCCGCCCGGTAGCTCTGCCGATCGGTGTATCCCTCGACCAGAGGCCATCTGGTGAAGATCTGATTGATCATCGTGTCGTCCTTTGTTGCATCGATGGCGCATCGTTGGCGCATCGCTGCTTCATCCTCGCGACCGTGCACGACGACTGACGAAACGGAGGGCGCCGAGCCGATTTTCGTGCTCGCGCGCAATCACGTTCACAGCGATTGGCTACGCGCTCACGATGGGAATCGGCTCGCAACTTAAGCCGTAGGACGGCATTGTGTGTTCGCCGGCTACGCCGTTCGACCGATACCCAATGACTCGTTGACGATTTCTTGACGGAGGTCCATCGTCATGGGATTCCGCCGGGCATCGGGCCTCGGAGGAGACAATTGAGAGGGACGGAGCATGAAGGGACGGGCTTCTGCTACTGCGCGCCTTGACGGGCTGCGCGCAGCTGTTGCGAGATGGACATCGAGTCCAGATCGTGACCCACTGAGATGACACACATACACAGCGTGGCGATTGGCGCTGTCGATCTGCGGCAGGACGCTGCGGCAGCGCCAATCGCCTTGGATACACGCGCCCAATCGCGATTCAACGTCGCCGCCGCAATCGACAAACTCGACCACGACCTCATCGTGTTCGCCCGCAAGACGTATCCGTGGGTGGCACGAGGCGCCCTGTTCATCGTCTTCGTCTGGTTCGGCATCGTCAAACTGTTCGGCGTCAGCGAAGCGACCGGTCTTGCAAAGGCCCTGACGGCCAAGACGGTCGGCGAGGCGCACTTCCACGCGCTGTTCAACACCTTGGCGGTGCTGGAGTGTGCGATCGGTGTGCTCTGCCTGATCCCGCGGCTCACCCGAGTGGCGGTGACGATGCTGCTGATGCACATGGCGATCGTCTGCGCCCCGCTGGTGTTGGTGCCGGAGCTGACGTGGCAGGCCGCGCTGGTGCCGACGATGGACGGCCAGTACATCATCAAGAACGTGCTCGTGATCGCCGCGGCCTTCGGGTTGGCGGCCAACGCACCGCCCCGCGCCAAGAGCGCCATGGCGGATCGGCCCGACATGGCCGAGCATCTCTGGCCGCGAACCGATCGCAAGTCGGTTCGGCACGCGCTCGGCGCCGGCCATGATCCGCACGTTGCCCACAACGTGCGCAAGACCCGCCGCCCGACCAACGTTCACGCTGCTGCGGAAACGATCAGCAGCGAGGTCGGGTAGCGGCCACCAGCGGATCTGGGTGCCACGCTCGCCCCGACAATCGGGCGTTGAGGTGGGACTGGTACCCAGATCCCTCGGTCAATTCGGGGCACCCACCGCTAGCGTGCGCTGGCGTGGATCTCGATGCGTTCCAGCGGCTGATCGACGCAACCTTTGGCGAACGAGACCGGGCCCGCGGCGTACCGAGCTCGGTCGCCTGGCTGGCCGAGGAGGTCGGCGAACTGGCTCAGGCGGTGCGCAAGGGCACGCACGAGCAGCAGGTACACGAGTTTGCCGACGTACTTGCGTGGCTGACATCGCTGGCCAACCAGGTCGGCGTCGATCTCGACGAGGCGGCCCAGCGGTACGCCGACGGCTGCCCGCGCTGCGCCTCGATCCCCTGCGGCTGTGCATGATCCTGCTCACAGAGTGTTCGGCGCCGCCCTGGGTGCCTTGAGACACTCCACTCGGGCTAGAGGAACAGTTCGGCGATCTGGACGGCGTTGAGGGCCGCGCCTTTGCGGAGGTTGTCGTTGCTGACGAACAACGCGAGGCCACGGCCACCGTCGACCGACGAGTCCTCGCGGATGCGACCGACGTAGCACGGGTCCTGCCCAGCCGCCTCGAGCGGAGTCGGGATGTCGCAGAGCGTGACACCCGGCGCGTGACCGAGCACCTCGACGGCACGGGCCACGCTGATGGGGCGTTCGAACTCGGCGTTGATGCTCAGCGAGTGACCGGTGAACACCGGCACGCGCACGCACGTGCCACTGACGCGAAGGTCGGCGATGTCGAGGATCTTGCGGCTCTCGTTGCGCAGCTTCTGCTCCTCGTCGGTCTCCAGCGAATCGTCGTCGACATACTTGCCGGCGTAGGGCAACACGTTGAAGGCGATCGGCTTGACGAACTTGTTGGAGGCGGGGAACGCCACGGCGGCGCCGTCGTGGGTGAACTCGCGTGCCCGGTCGACCACCTCGCGCGCCTGCTTGTCGAGCTCGTCGACACCGGCTAGGCCGGAGCCACTGACGGCTTGATAGGTCGAGGCAACCACCCGAACGAGACCGGCCTCGTCGTGCAGTGGCTTCAGCACCGGCATCGCCGCCATCGTGGTGCAGTTGGGGTTGGCGATGATGCCCTTGCGAGCGTTGATGATCTCGCCCGGGTTGACCTCACTGACGATCAGTGGCACATCGGGATCCATGCGCCACGCCGACGAGTTGTCGATCACGATCACGCCGGCTGCGGCGAACTTGGGGGCCAACTCGCGCGACGAGGCCGCGCCGGAGGAGAACAGGGCGATGTCGAGACCCGACGGGTCCGCGGTGGCGGCATCCTCGACGGTGATCTGCGAACCCTTCCAATCCAAGGTGGTTCCAGCGGATCGCGACGAGGCGAAGTAGCGGATCTCTGAGACGGGAAAGTTGCGCTCCGCGAGGATCTGACGCATTGCCGCGCCCACCTGGCCGGTCGCGCCGACGACACCAATTTTCATGGCCCAAAGGCTAACGCCACGTCTCGTCGGGCGACTGCGAATTTCCGCGCTGGCTCAGCGAACAGCGCCGACCAGCCACCAATGGCTGCGATTCACACCTTCGAAGCTCTCATCGGTTGTGTCGGCGATCGCGAAGCTGCGCCGCTTCGGGGATCGCACCAACTTGACGTCGCTCAAGCGTGGACCGACCGAGGCCATCACTTCGGTCGGCGACAGACGGTTGGCCTGCCATCCCAAGCGGGCCAGCGAGCGATGCCTGGATATTGCCGGACCGAGCTTGGGAACTCGCCACAGGGCGCGCACGATCTTGCCGGCCGGCCACAGCACGGCATCGCTGGCAGTCCACGTGCGGTAGTTCAGCACCACGTGGCCACCGGGGCGCACGACCCGCACGGCCTCGCCGGTCAGCCACAGGGCATCGTCGTGATGGCAGTGCTGGAAGGTGATGTAGCTGAAGGCCATGTCGGCGGCGGCGTCGGGCAGATCGATCGTGCGGCCATCGGCGACCGGGCTGGTCTGCAGCCGCTCGGGACGGCCGAACTGGGCCACGGTCTCGCGACACCGCTCGAGGAATGCGGCATCGAGATCGCAGGCAAGGACCCGAGCAAACATGCGGGTGAAGCTGGCGGTCATCCGCCCGATCCCCGAACCGATCTCGACCAGCGACTGCGACGCCATGGATTCGTTGCCCAACCCGAATGCTGTCAGGTACGCCAGAGTCTCGTGATTGCCCGTCTCCACGAACTCGGCGAGGTTGAGATCACGGCCGGTTTGGTTGTTGAAGACCCAACCGGTCTCGCGCACGACCTCGTCGGCAGAACGCTTCTGCTCGCTCGTGGTGCCGGCTGCCTTCCACGGCACGTGGTTGCGTCGCATCGGGCGAGGGTTACTTCCGCTCCGGGAGCGGCGCGGAGTACGCCTGGCCGGAGTCGAGGTCGAACGCGGTGTGCAGGGCCCGGGCCGCACGCTCCAGATCCGTCGCGGCGGTGACCACGCTGATGCGGATGGTCGACGTCGAGATCATCAAGATATTGACCGACTCGTCGGCCAGCGTGCGGAACATCTTGGCGGCGATGCCCGGGCTGGTCTTCATGCCGGCGCCGACGAGGCTGATCTTGGCGATGTCGGTGTCGTGATCGACACCGCGTGCGCCGACTTCTGCGGCGACGCGACTGACGATCGACTCGACACCGGCGATATCAGCCTTCGGTACGGTAAAGCTGATGTCGGTCGCACCATCGTGCGACGTGTTCTGCACGATCATGTCGACGTTGACGTTCGCTGCGGCCAGCGGTTCGAACAACGTCGCCGAGATCCCAGGACGGTCAGGAACGCCGACAATCGTCACCCTCGACTCGCTGGTGTCGGTGACGACACCGGAGATGATTGGCTCTTCCATACTTGGCTCCTGATCGGTGACCCAGGTGCCCGGCTCCCACGTGAAGGCCGAGCGAACGTGAATGGGGACGTTGTGATTGCGGGCGAACTCGACGCTGCGCAGGGCCAGCACCTTGCTGCCCGCGCCGGCCATCTCGAGCATCTCGTCGAAGTTGACGTGCGTCAGCTTGCGGGCCTGCGGCACGATGCGCGGGTCTGCGGAGAACACGCCCGTGACATCGGTGTAGATCTCGCAACTGTCGGCACCCAGCGAGGCCGCTAACGCCACCGCCGTCGTGTCGCTGCCGCCACGCCCGAGCGACGTGATCTCCCTTTCGACGCTGATGCCCTGGAACCCGGCGACCACACAGACCTTGCCGGCCGCCAGCGCTTCGCGCACACGATCGCCCTTGACCTCGACGATCTTCGCCTTCATGTGCACCGAATCGGTGATGATCCCGGCTTGACTGCCGGTGAAGCTGACCGCCTCGATGCCGAGGTCGGCCAGCGCCATGCACAGCAGCGACATCGAGATGCGCTCGCCGGTGGTGATCAACATGTCCATCTCGCGGCCCGGTTGCGTACTCGACACGTCGTTGGCCAGCTTGATGAGGTTGTCGGTGGTCTTGCCCATCGCGCTCGGCACGACGATGACGTCGTGACCATGGCGTCGGGTGAAGGCCACGTTCTCGGCGACGGCACGCATGCGGTCTGGGTCGGCGACGGAGGTGCCGCCGTATTTCTGCACGATCAGGGCCACGGGTTCCACAGGCTACCGAGTTACAGTCGAACGTCGTGCTCGGCCGCGTGTTGGATGATTCGTACGCGCCGGAGGTGCGACGAGACCTCACCGCCTTCGCCACGGCGAGGATGACCTCCAACGCGTGCTACCGCTTCGTCGGACCGTTCATCGCCACGATCGCCCGCGGCCTCGACGTCAAGTTGGCCGACATCGGGGTGGCGATTGCCGTCTCCGAACTGTTCGGCCTGGCCTCGCCGGTCATCGGGCACGTCGTCGATCGGCTCGGCGCTCGCCGAGCGGTCGCGGTCGGCCTCGGCGCGGGAATCGTCGGGACGTGCCTGGCCGCGGCGAGCCAGGGCGTGGCCATGCTGGCTGTCGCGCTGGTGCTCCTCGGTCAGGGAAACACGACGTTCTATCTCGGCATCGGAACATGGATCGCGCAACACGTGCCGTACGAACGTCGCGGCCGGGTGATCGGCTTGATCGAGGTGTCGTGGGCGTTCGGGCTGCTGATCGGGGTCAGCACGATGGGGCTCGTCACGGCGGCGACGAACTGGCGCGTCGGGTATCTCAGCGGCGCGGCGGCGATGATCGTGATGGCGGTCCTGGTGGTCGGGCGGATCGAAGCGCAGACGGCCGAGCATCGGACTGCCGCCGCGGCGCGAGTCGCTGGTCGCCTCATCTCGCGCGGCTGGCTGGTGTTGCTGTCGGGATTCGCACTCACCGCTGCCAGCCATTCGTTGGTCGTCACGTTCGGTAGTTGGCTCGAGGATGAGTTCGGGCTGACGCCGGCCGGCCTCTCCGCCGTCACATTCGTACTCGGCGCCGGCGAACTGACGGCCACCTTGTTCGTCGCTCGCTTCACCGATGCCTGGGGCAAGCGCCGGTCGGTCGCTGTGGGCGCATGCCTGATGATTCCGGCGAGCGCCGGTTTGGTCTTGATGCATCACCATCTGGTTCTCGGTGTCCTCCTGCTGGCCATCGTGGTGCTCGGTTTCGAGTTCTCGGTTGTCAGCGCCATCTCCCTCGGGGCGACGCTCGTGCCAGGCTCGCCGGCGCGCGGCCTGGGATTGCTGGTCGGTGTCGACACGGTCGGTCGAGCGATGATGTCGGTGCCGGCGACACGGCTCTACACCAGCCACGGCATTGGTTGGCCGGCTGCGATGACCGCCATCCTGGCAACGATCGCCGTCGCCACCATCGTGGTATCGGCGCCGCGAACCCTCGTGAATCGTCAGTGACGAAACCCGCCGCCGCCGCCACCTGCCCGCCCCAAACCCTCGTGAATCGTCAGTGACGAAACCCGCCGCCGCCACCTGCCCGCCCCAAACCCTCGTGAATCGTCAGTGACGAAACCCGCCGCCGCCACCTGCCCGCCCCAAACCCTCGTGGATAGGGAGTGGCGGAAACCGCCC
>JANPOJ010000157.1:0-3139 GCA_031427935.1 Ilumatobacteraceae bacterium
TGGTTTGTCGAGTTCGATCGCAATCAAACTCGATCTGTCTCGGTCAGACGGTCTGCGCCGTCTTCGCGGGTGTGTCCTTGAGCATTGCCTCCGGGATGGTGTCCGGAATGTTGAGCTTGCCCTTCTTGCGGGTATCCCAGATGAAGGCTGCGCCCATCACGGTGCAGACCACGCCGAGGCCGGCGAGCAGTGCTGCGACTCCGAGGGCCAGCTGCAGGGTGCTGTGCGTTGCCGCACCGACACCGAGCTCGGCAACGAGTGCGTGGGCGGTACCGCTCCATGCCAGGTCACGAGCCTTGGCCTCAACCGGAACCGTGCGGTCGAATCCGGTCCAGTACCGACCGTTGACCTTGAAGTCGCAGGTCACGCCATCGGCGGGGAAGGGGGTGGGGACTGCGACTTGTTCGCCGTTGCAGTCGAAGGTGGTGGCAAGCTTGCCGTCGGTACCCGTGAGGTCCTTGGCTTGCAGCACGACGTGCTGGGTGCCGTCCAGGGTGTGAGTCGAGATCGTCGCCATCTGGTACATGAACTCCGTGGCGGTGTTGACGAGCGGATTCTTGGGATCGAGGTCGGAATTGACGACCGGGAACTTCCATTCATCCGTGAGCCGCTTCATGATCTCTTGGGCACCCTCGACTTTTCCGCGGTCGACGAGTTGGCCCTGGTCGTTGTAGCTGAGCTCCACGTTCTGAGCCTCGCTGAAGGCTTGGAGTGACCCGTAGCCACCCTGGACCTTGCTGTAGGCGACGCCGGCGCCTACGAAATATCCGACTCCGACAAGGATCAAGAAGATCCCGAGTAGTCCTAATGGCTTCTTGAACATGACAACCCTTTCATTTGGGTACGAAGGGTTCGTCAGGCTCTTCATGGGGATAGTGCTTGCCATTGTGGACGCTGCCGGGACGCGTAATAAGGGGCTTTGGTCCGCTTTACGCGGGACCCCACCGATATCAGCGCCGGATGGCGAGATGTTGTCGCAGGTCGTCCGGCCCTAACGTTTGCGATGAGATCGGGCGATGCTGGGGACATGGGCATCGACTACCTCGTCGTGTCCCGGTCGCGGTAGCGGGATCGGCAAACTCGTCACCATGAGGCTGCAGAACGTCGCTCGGGTGGTGATGGCGTTCCAGTTCACGCTTGCGGGCAGTGTGCTCGTCCTCGCATCGACGGGGCCGAACAACTCGAGGTGGCTGGCAGTGGGCGCGGCAGCGATGCTCGGCGCCGACGTCGTCGGATGCATCACCTGGGCGTGGTCGGCCCGACGGCGACAAGGCATGGAGCGCGCCGCGTTCGTCTGTGTCTCCGCGATCTTCGCGGTGTGGACGTCCGCGGCCGTGGCGTGGCTCGTGAGCCTCCGTCGTCAGGGTGAGATCGAGTCCCTGCTCGTCGTGCAGGCGGCGTATGTCGCTGCGACCGTGCTCGGCGCCGCCAGCCTGGTGCTGGTGTACTTGCACTACCGCGACCACCCGAGCTGGGAGGGGCCCGTCGACGCCGGCATCGTGACCTTGTCGTCGATCGTCCTCTTGTGGGTTCTCGTCATGCCGGAAGCAAACACCGACCACGACGGATGGCTCATGCGCGTCGGCACGGCGTACCTTGCCGTCATCGGCGGGCTCGCTGTCGCTGTCGGCGGCATGGTGGTGTGGCGCGGTTCGGCGATGCATCGATGGCTGCGTTGGGCGTTGGGCGGAATAGCGTTTCTCGCCGTCGACATCGGCTTGAGCATGGCAGCGCAGCCATCGGGTGATCACGTGGGGCTCCGATTGGTCGGGATGGCGACGGGGGTGATCGCATCGACATGCCTCACCGTGGCCGCGCTGTGTCGCGAGTGGACCGACGACCAGCCGGCCTCCGGCGGACGTCGGGTCCACATCCCGCGCTCGCGCGCTCGTCGTATCCTGCCGGCCACGGCGATGCTCGGCGCTGTCGCCGCAGTCGCGTTCGATGACGGTGTACTCGGGCTCATCGCGATCGCTGCCGTCGCCCTCGTGGTGATACAAGCGCTCGGGACGCTCGAGTTCGTCGAGCGGCTGCTCGACGAGCGAAGCCGTTGGGCCGCAACCGACGCGCTCACAGGTGCGTACAACCGTCGTCAACTCGACGCCGACCTACCCGTGCTGGCGGCTCGGGCGCAGCGCGCCGGCGACATGCTGACGGTGATGCTCGTCGACATCGACCACTTCAAGACGGTCAACGACCTCCACGGGCATGTCGTCGGTGATGCTGTCCTGCTGGTGGTTGCGCGTGCCATTACCGGTGAGCTCCGTGCGGGTGACGTGCTCTATCGCATCGGCGGTGACGAGTTCATGATCCTGGTGCCGTCAACTACACCGACCGCTGCCATCGCACTCGCCGACCGGATCCGCGGCGCCGTGGCCGAGGCCATGGCGACGATCCTGCCGAGCGAGGCAGCCGTGACGGTCTCGATCGGTGTCGTCGAGCTGGCACCCGAAGGAGTGAGTGCACCCAAGATGATCGAGTGCGCCGACACAGCGCTCTATGCCGCCAAGGACACGGGTGGCGACTGCGTCGTCGTGCGAGAACAACCCGAGCGACTGGGGGGCATGGCCGCCGACGCGCAAGACCTTTCGCCGAGGTCAGAACGGTTCGTCGTCGGGGTCGGGCTGGGTGATTGATCGCCTGTCCGTAGACGACCGGGCAACGAACTGGGTCAGGTGCGGTCCGCAGAACTGCTCGCCCTTCTGCGGGGCGTTGCTGCACGGCTTGCCCTTGCTCGTTGTTGCGCGGCATCTTGCCGGCACCGCTGTGTTGGGCGAGGTAGCCACGGCATCAGCGTCCGCGACTTCTTGGGCGAGGAGAGCCGTTGCCGCGTAACGGCACGCCCCGTGGTGGTACGTCATCTTCCTGTCGACGAGCACTGACGCGATCGGGTCACCGGCGGCGAACCGTTGTCGGCACGTGGCACACGTGCCGGCATACTTCGCCGGCATCGTTGGCTCGTCACCGACGGCACCAAAGTCGTCGTCTCCGCCTCGTGCTCGATTCACGTTCATCTTCGCCATCGGGTCACCTCGCGGACGGTCGTTGTGATTCCGAGGCGTCGGCTGCCGTCGTCGAGCTGGCTTCGGATGGCCTCGTTGACCTCGGGGTGCGAGTGGCCCAGGCAGAACACTGCCGG
>JANPOJ010000158.1:0-31229 GCA_031427935.1 Ilumatobacteraceae bacterium
ACGACGCGATTGTGATCAACGACGTCGGTTTCTTGAAAGACACGCGCACGGTCGTCCGTCACAATCACCGAACCGTAACGCACGTTCCACATGGGGGTTGCCGCGATGTCCGATTCAGAAGTGTCCAGAACAGTCGGCGCACAGGTCGACGCTTCGACCGTCGAGGTGCCGGTTTTGGTGATCGGCGGCAGCCTGGTCGGCCTGGCGACGTCGATGTTCCTGGCTCAACACGGTGTCGAGGTGCTCTCCGTCGAGAAGCACCACGGCACGGCGATCCATCCGCGGGCCGGGTACTTCCAGCTGCGCACGATCGAACTGATGCGAATCGCCGGCATCGAGGACCGGGTCCGGGCGGCTGCTCTCGAGCTCTACGACCCCGACGGTGGGCTCAACGCGGTCGAGACACTGGCTGGTCGGGAGATCGCCAACTACATCCCCAACATCAACGGGGGAGTCGAAGACGTCAGCCCCGCACGCCGACTGTTCATGCCCCAGCAGGTGCTCGAGCCGATCTTGCTGCAGCGGGCCCGCGAGTTCGGCGCCCGCTTCCAGTACTCGACCGAACTGGTCGGCTACGAACAGGACGACGACGGAGTGACCGCAACGGTGCGCAACGTCAACGACGGGACCGAGGCATTGATCCGGGCCAAGTACATGGTGGCCTGCGACGGCAACCGCAGCCCGATCCGCGAGAGCCTCGGTATCACGATGATCGGGCACGGCTTGCTGTCGCGCAGCGTGACGATCTACTTCCGGGCCGATTGTTCGGCCGCGTTGCGCGGCCGCAACCTCGGCGTGATCTACGTCAACAACCCGCAGGTGCGCGGCTTCTTCCGGTTGGAGAAGACCGGCCTCGGTGGGTTCCTGGTGGTCTTCACGGTCGGCGACATCCACGAGCCCGGCGCGCGATTCGTGGCAGACACCGCCACGGACGAGTTGGCGGTGCAACTGGTGCGCGACGCCGTCGGCGACCCCGAACTCGAGGTCGACGTCCTCGACGTCGACAAGTGGCGCGCCGTCGCCGAAGCCGCCGACACGTTCCAGAAGGGGCGGATCTTCATCGCCGGCGACGCAGCGCACACCATGCCCCCGACGGGCGGGTTCGGCGGCAACACCGGTCTACAGGACGCGCACAACATCGCCTGGAAGTTGGCGCTCGTGCTCGACGGCAAGGCCGGCCCGGCACTGGTCGACACCTACGACCAGGAGCGCCAGCCGGCGGGGATGCAGGCGATCGAGCAGGCCTACAACCGGTACGTGCTGCGGTCGGACCCCGACCTCGGCACGGAGGGGATGCACGAGGCGATCCCCGACATGCACGTGGAGTTCAATCGCTATCGGTCGACCGCCGTGGTCCCGGATGCCGGCTACGTCGATGACGGCTCGCTGGACATCGACCCGCGCCAGTCGCGGGGGTTGCCCGGTACCCGCGCACCGCACGTCGAGTTGAGTCACAATGGCAAGGCGATCTCGACGCTGGACCTCTACGTCGGTGAGTTCGTCTTGATGGCCGGCCCGCAGGGCGCGGCATGGGCCGAGGCGGTGGAGGCCGCCGCCTCGCAGGTCGGCGTCGACGTGGCGTCGCACATCGTCGGCGGTGACCTGGTCGACCGATCGGGCGAGTTCGCGGCGGAGCCATTCGAGACGGCGTACGGGATCGGCCCGTCCGGTGCCACGCTGGTGCGCCCCGATGGGTACGTGGCCTGGCGGGCGAGCGCCTACACGCCTGACGCGGCCGACCGGCTGGCGACAGCGCTACGCCACGTGCTCGCTCGCTAGCCGTGCTGGAGCCGCGGCGGACGTCCTGTCCTCGAGGCGGTGTCCGTCGCCGTGGCGGAACTCGTTCAACGCAACCTTTCCGACGCCGAGGATCGGGCCGGCCATCAGCGCCCCCACGAAGCCGGCGAGCGCTCCGGCGAACAGCGCCCCGATCAGCAGCACCAGCGGTGGCACGTGTACGACGCGGCTGCCGATCAACGGTTGGATCACGTGGTTCTCGAACGCCTGATAGGTCACGAACACGAGGGCGATGACCCCGGGCCACGGGCCCTGACCGAAGCCGAGCGCGACCAGCGGCAGGGCCCCGACGAAGCCGCCGATCTGGGGGATGAAGTTCCATGCCGCGGCCCACAAACCCAACACGGGCGCCAGCGGGATGCCGAGTGAGATCGCCAGCAACATCACGACGGTCCCGTTCAACGCAGCGACGAACGCCGCCGCGGCGACCACGTTGGACAACGCGGTGTACGCCGCGCGACCGAACCGGACCATACGACCCCGCTTGGCCGGCGCGACCCGGTCGCGCGCCGCGCGCACGAGCCGCGGACCATCCCACAGGATCGCCAGCATGAAGCTGATCGTCCAGAACGCGCCGCCGACTCCGTCGCCTGCGGCCTTGGCCACGCTCTCGACGGCGTCGGAGGTGCGCAGCCGGTCGGGGAGTGATTCGACGAAACGCTCGACCTTCTCCGGTGCGCCGTTCTTCTCCAGCAGCCGACCGACGATGGGCAGCGCCTCCATCGACCGAATGGCCTCCGGCGCGTCCTTCGTGACTGTCGCCGCGGAGTTGGTGATCGATGGTCCACCGAGGATCACGACAGCGCTGACGAGTGCGACCATCGCACCGAGTACCACGGTGGTGCTCGCGACGCGAGGGAGGTGCCACGAGCGGTGCATCGCCGAGATCGGCCGGTCGAGACCGACTGCGATGAATCCGGCGACCGCGAACCAGACGATCAACGATTGTGTGGTCATCGCCATCTCGAACACTGCAACCGCGGCGGCAACGGCGACGGCGGCCGTCGCTGCGGTGCGGCCCGAGAGGCGGAGGCGGATGTAGCTGTCTTCGCCGTGGACTTCGGCGACGACCGGCTCATCGATCGGCGTGAGTCCAGCGGCATCGGGGACCGCACGGTCGTCGGGGTCCTCGACGAGATCGGTGATTGCTGCACGGAGGTTCCCGTCATAGCTCGCCAATGCGCTCACCAACGCCACGACGAACAGGCACAAGAGCGAGCCCGAGACACCGATCAACGACAGGCCGGCGGCGATCCCGACGAGGGCGATCAGCGGACCGACCCGCAATGCACGGTGGACCCACCGAGCCCTCGCCAGGCGATCGACGACGATGCACGTGGCCGCCAGCAGGATCGCGATCACGGGCGGCACATCGTTGACGATGGCGAGTCCGATGATCGGAAGCCACGCCAGCAGGCCGCCGAGAATGGGAATCGTCGATGCGGCCGCGACCCAGGCGGCGATCGAGATCGGTCCCGGAAGCCCGAGCGCCCACGACACCAGCGCGGCGACAAGGCCGTGCACGAGACCTACGGCGAGCGTTCGACGCAGGTATGCACCGGAGCGCGCAACGGCCGATCCGACTGCCTCGTGCAACTCAGCGCGTATCGAGGTGCGGCGAACGAACCGGATTCCGAGATCCATGACGCGCCGACCGCCGGCGACCATGAACGCTGCCAACACGCCGACGACCACGACCTTGGCGACATCGGCGGCCACCAGCAGCGGATCGTTGCCACCGACGACCAGGCGGGCGGCGGCACCATCGAAAACAGCGTCGATCCGGCCGTCGAGCTCGAGGTCAGAGGCGGTCTGGGCGGCGCTGCTGCCCGCCGGGAGATCGGCAACGGCGCGGTGCAGTGAGTCCGACAACTGCGTGGCCTGACGGTTGAGGTCCCAGGCAACCGTTCCCAGGATCGCGACCGTGCCGAACATCCCCACCAACGTGACGATGACGATCGCCGCGGCCCGAGGCATCCGTCTGCTCAAGGCGCGCACGAGTGGCGTGGCGATCACCGCCGCAGTCGCCGCAGCGCCGAGGAGTGCGAAGACCTGCGCAGCACGCAGCACCACCATCACCAAGATCAACGTGGTCGCAGTGAAGAAGGCGAGGAAAGCCAGGCCTCGTGCCGACACGACGACCGCGTAGTCGCGATGAGGACGAGCGTCGCGTTCGCGAGCAGGTGCTGAATTCACGCCCCGGCTGTACCCGAAGCCCGACGGCTTCACACAGAAGTCGTGGCCGGTGTGTTTCGCTGGCATACTCCCGGTATGTCGACACAACCAAGCGGTGCTCGCTCGGTGTTGGCAACGCTCGTCGGGTACGTCATCGTTGCCATCGTCGTGCTGTTCTTGTTCCACTTCATCATCGGCACGATCCTGTGGCTGTTCCGCACGCTCGTGATCGTGGCGGTGCTGCTCGGGCTGTTGACGATCTACCTCAAGCTGAAGTCGCCGCCCGACTGATCCGGCGTCAGTGATAGAGACCGGTGATATCGGCGACCGCCGGTTGGGTGTCGGGATTCGGACAGGTTGCATCGACGGTTCCACCGCGCGCCGCCGGCATGGGGCACGGCCGCCCTTCGACGTAGGCGATCCATCGGGAGATGTAGTCGGCCACGCCAAGTGCTCCGTCGAGGGTCAGGTGGATGCCATCGCGGCTGAGCCAGCCGTTGTCCGACGGTGTGTGCGGGTACCACTGGGCCAGCGAGACATCGGGAAAGGCGCCCGAGGCCACCTTGTCGCGAAGTGTCTGGTTGTTCTTGACGAACGCCTCGTCGGCGGGCTCACCGGTCAGCAGCTTGTAGGTCACGCCCTCGCGATACGTGAGCCAGATGATTCGTTGCGAGCCCTTGGCGCGGGCCGCCGCGACGACCTCGTCGAAGCTGTCGGGAAACGATGTCCACCACTCGTCGTAGCCGGCCATCACGACGACATAATCGAAGTCGCCGCCGGCCGCGCCGATCGCCTCGACAGCGTTGGGTGGGAGCGGGCGCTTCCCACACGATGGAATGCCCAGTGTGCGGCACGACTTGGCGTCGAAGACGTAGTCGAACCCGCGTAGGGCCCGGTAGCCGTTGTACCGGTCGACGGCGAGCAACGTGGAATCGCCGATCAGCAACACGCGCGGCTGCCGGCGCGGTGACGTCGACGAGGCACTGGGCGCTGACGAAGGTTGAACGGCCGGCGCCAACGGTGAGTTCGATGTGGTGGGGACCGACGCCCGTTCACCCGGGCCACACGCGACGACCACGATCACCAGGATCGCCAGGATCGCCAGGATCGACGGCGCAGTTCGATGGGTCAGCGGGCGCCCCAGACGAAGCGATGGGTGTGGATGCCGAAGTACGTGAAGCTCTCCACGCTGCGAACGCCGTCGATGGCTCGGATCTCGCCGTCGATCACGGTCAGCAATCGTGCGGAGTCCTCGCACACGACCTCGACGAGGAGATCGAACGAGCCGGAGGTGAACACCACGTAGATCACCCCGGCGATGTCGGCGATCCGATCGGCGACCTCGCGAACGTTGCGCTCGACGCGCACGCCGAGCGCGGCCATCACGGGGTAGCCGAGGGCCAGTGGGTCCGTGACGCCGACGACCCTGACAACGTCCGCGTCGAGCAGCCGCTGCACTCGCAACCGGGTGGCCGCGGGGGAGAGGTTGACGAGTTCGGCGAGGTCGGCGTAGCTGGCCCGACCATCGCGTTGCAATGCCTCGATCAGCAGGCGGTCGGTGTCGTCGAGCGGGCTGGTCATGTGATGCCGGCCGACAGGCCGAAGTCGATGGAGATGTTGGCGCCGGTGATCGCCGACGCCGATGGTTGGGCGAGGAACCAGATGAGCTCGGCAATCTCCGCCGGTTCGATGAATCGCGCGGCTGCGCCTTGCGGATAGCCGCGCAACAGCTTGTCGAGATATGCAGCCGGGTCGGTGCTGGCGGCCGCTTGGCCGCGCAGCATCGGCGAGTCGACATCGCCGGGACAGACCGCGTTGACGCGGATGCCGGCCGGCGCCAGCTCCAAGGCCAGGGCACGGGTGAGGTTCGACACGCCACCTTTCGACGCGCAGTACACGGCGGCGCCTGCGTTGCCCTGCACGCCGGCATCGGACGACATGTTGACGATGCAACCACGGGTGATTGCCAGATGCGGGATCGCCGCCGAACAGACGAAGTACAGGCCCTTCAGATTGATGTCGATGACACGGTCCCACTCGCCTTCGGTGGTGTCGGCGCTGGGTCCCTCTGTCCACACTCCGGCGGCGTTGATCACCGCATCGAGGCGTCCTGCCCAGGCGACTGCCTCGGTGACGGCTCGGCGGCATTGCTCGACATCGCGAAGGTCGGCGGCCACATGCAGCAGCGTGGCGCTTGATTCACCGGCATGCAGATCGACCGCGGCGACCTTCCAGCCACCAGCCACAAAACGCGCCGTGGCTGCCCCGCCGATGCCGCCGGAGGCACCGGTGATCAGCGCGACGGGCGCCACGAACGATCCTCCGGCAACGAGTTGCCTCCGTCGACCACGATCTGCTGAGCCGTGATGAAGCTGGCGCTGGGGTCGGCGAGGAACCGAATTGCGGCGGCGACCTCGCCGGGGGTGCCGCTGCGCCCGAGCGGCGTGTGGCTGCCGGCGGTCTGCTCGATCGTCAACTGCGTCCCGGTGGAGATCCAGCCTGGCGACACGGCGTTGACCGTGATGCCGGCATCGGCGACCTCGAGGGCGATCGCCCTGGTCAAGCCGATCATCCCGGCCTTGGCCGCGTGGTACCCCGGGTCACCGAGAAAGGCCTGGACGGGCCCGGAGGTCGAAGCGACGTTGACGATTCGTCCATACTGCCGCTCGCGCATCGGCGCGATGCAGGCGCGCGTGACGGCGAAGCAGGTGGTGAGGTTGCGACGCAGGCTGTCGTCCCACTCCGGGTCGGTGACCTCGGTGGTCGCCCGGCTGTTGGGCTCGATGCCGAGGGCAATCATTCCCGCATTGTTGACGCAGATATCGATGCGGTCGGCGATGCCGTGTGCCATGGCGACCAGGTCGTCGGCCACCCCCGCAACCATGAGGTCGCCGACGAAGCCAGTCGCTGCGTAGCCCAATGCTCGCAGCTCGGCGACGCGATCGTTGATGCGATCGGTGGTCGAGGCCAGCACGACATGTGCGCCATCGGCGGCCAGGGACGTGGCACTGGCGAAGCCGATGCCACCGGGGCCGCCGGCTCCGGTCACGATGGCGACCTGCCCAGCAAGGTTCACGACATCAATGCTTCCACGGCGGCCGCGAACACCTCGGTATGTGCCTCGACGTCGGCCGACGTGTGGAATGGCGACATCAGCGCCATGTTGTGGAACGGTGTCAGCAAGATGCCGCGGTTGATCGCCCAGAGATGCATGAAGGCATCGAGTTCGGCATCGACGGCGGCTGCAGCTGCGGCGCCGTCGCGTGGCGGTGGGCAGAACCAGTACTCGGCTCGACCACCGAGTTGCTGCACGTGCCACGGCAGGTCGTGGCGATCGATGCTCGCCTGCACGCCCGTGGTCCACGAGGTCGCCAGCGGGATCATGTGGGCGAAGTCTTCGTCGCGCAGCGCGGAGCTCAGCGTGGCGCGCACCGCAGCGACGGCCAGGGCATTGCCCGTGAGCGTGCCCCCGACGCCGCTGACATCGACGGCACTCGAGCCGATGATCGGCCCCAGTTGCTCGGCGATCTCGCGCGTCATGCCGTACGCGGCGGCGGGCATGCCGCCGCCGATGGTCTTGCCGATCACGAAGAAGTCGGGTTCGAGATACCAAGCCGCTGTCGCGCCGCCGGGCCCGACGCAGATCGTGTGGGTCTCGTCGATCACCAACAAGGTGTCGTACTGGCGCGTCAGCCGTCGCAACGCGTCGTGAAAGCCGTCGTCGGGCATGACGATGCCGATGTTGGTCAGCGCCGGCTCGGCCAGCACGCAGGCGATGTCACCCACGGCCAGCGCCGCTTCCAGCGCCACGAGGTCGTTGAACGGCACGACGACCGTGGTGGACGACGGATCGAAGGCGGCGCCGATGTTGCCCGGTCGCTGCACCGTGCGACCGTCGGCGTCGAGGGTGGCCAATGCCTCGTCGACGGACCCGTGGTAGCACCAATCGAAGACCAGCACCTTGGGTCGACCGGTGAGGTGTCGGGCGAACCGCAGCACGAACCGGTTGGCGTCGGTGGCGGTCATCGCCATCTGCCAGACCGGCAGGCCGAACCGCCTGGCCAGCTCGGCGCCGACCCACGCAGCGTCGACCGACGGCAACATCGTGGTGATGCCCCGACTGGCCTGGGCGTGGAGCGCGTCGGCGACCTGCGTGAGGCCGTGGCCGGTCATCGCGCCGGTGTCGCCGAGGCAGAAGTCGATGTAGTCGAGGCCGTCGACATCGGTGAAGTGGGCGCCCTGGGCGGTGTCGAAGAACACCGGGAACGAGCCGGGCCAGCGAGTCATCCACGCCATGGGCACCCCGCCGAGGAGGTTGGCCTGGGCCTCTTTGGCCAGCACCGCCGACTGGGGATGGGTGGCGATGAAGTGCTGTTCCTCGTCAGCGTGTCGAGCTCGGAGTACTTGTCGATCAATCATGAATGAGAGTATCGACGATTGAATCGCTCGTTGTCCAGTGAATTCACTAAGAATTGGCTAGTTACGAACTTGGGCGAAAAATGTCTAGTCGGCGAGCTTGGCGAGGCCGCGGTAGGCGAAGCTCAGGGTGAGGGCGCTCATCCCCACGATGGCGACCAGCCCGCCCCAACTGTCGTGCCAGGTGATGTCGCCCAGCCAGCCCTCGCGACCGAGCCGCAAGATGTTGGTGAACGGGTTGACGCGCGCCACCGAGTGCAGCCAGCCGGTCATCACGTTCAGCGGCGCCTGCGCGTTGCTGAGGAAGATCGCGTTGAACAGGGTCAGTTGCATGAGGGCTGCGGCGCGCATGTCGCCGAAGCGGTACGCCAGCCCCAGTCCCCATCCGGCGGCGATCGTGGCCACCCCGAGACCGGCGATGTACAACGTCACCAAACCCAGCAGGCCGTCGGTGAGCTTGGCCCCGAACAGGAAGCCGACGATCAGGGCACTGCTGATGACGATGAGCACACGGATCCACGCCGTGAACAACGGCCCGATGATCAACGACAGTCGCGGCGACGGCGCCATGCGGAGCCGGTCGAAGAAGCCGCTCTCGATGTCGCGCACCGTGGTGAAGCCCAGACCGACGCCGCTGAAGCCCGAGCCCATGCAACACGCGAACGGCAGGTACCAGTTGACCGAGCGGTCGGTGGGGAAGCCGGGGATCTTGGTGATGGCGAAGAACGTGCCGCTGAACGCGATGGTCTGGAAGATCGGCATCGCCAAGGCGGGGAAGAAGGCCGACGGCAGCCGGCGGATGCTGCGCAGGCCGCGCAACGCCAGCCCGCGCGCCGAGCGCAGTGTTGTGCCGCCCTGGGCCTGGCCGGATGTGCCGTCGAACGAGGTCGTGACGAGACTCATCGTGATGCCAATCGTGAGTAGAGGGTGCGCATGGCCAAGGCGATCGAGACCACGCCGATCGCCGTCGGCACGAGCAGCGCTGCAGCGACGTGCCGAGCCGTGAAGCCGTCGGTCACCAGCCCGCGGATGCCTTCGACCAGATGCGAGACCGGGTTGATGTTGGCGATGGCCTTGTACGCGCCCTGCATGGTCTGACGGGGGAAGAACGCGCTCGAGAAGAACAGAGCAATGAACAGCAGCGGAAAGCTGCCCTGCACGGCTTCGGATGATCCGGTCTTCAGGGCCATCGCCGCGGTGAACCCGCCGATCGCCAGCCCAGTGAGCCCTCCGCAGATCACGATGATGATCACACCGGGCACGCCGGCGGCGATACGGACGCCGAACGGGAGTAGGACGAGGATGAAGAACAGCGCCTGGAAAGCACCGAACAACGCTGCACCCGCCAGCCGACCGACAAGGATGCTGACGCGCGACGTGGGGGTTGCCAGGAGCCGGTCGAAGAAGCCCTGCTCGATGTCGGTGGCCAGTGCCGCGCCACCGGTCACGCTGCCGAACAGCACGCCCTGCACGATGCTGCCGGCCAGCGAGAAGTCGAGGAAGTTGTCGACCTTCGGGAAGTTCGGCAGGTTGATCGCCCGCCCGAACGACGATGTGCCGAGGGCCGCGAAGAACAGTGGGAAGATCAGTGACGGGATGACCAGCGCCGGCTGGCGCACGATCGCGATCACCGACCGCTTCGACATGGCGATGGTCTGCGACCACCACAGGCCTCTGGCCTGCACTCGTGGTGCCGGTGTCAACGGGGTCGCAAAGACTACGGCGGTCACTTCCGCCGGCCCTTCTTCGGAGTTGGTGCCGGTCCACCAGCGTCGGTCATGGCGGTGGACGCGCCCTCGAGCCGATAGCCGGTCGATTCGGCGAAGACATCGTCGAGGCTCGGCTCGTTGAGCTCGAGGTGTTGCACCTTGATCCCGGCCTCGTCGAGGGCGCGCACGACATCCGTGACGGCTCCGGCACCGCCCGCCAGGCCGACGCCCAAGCTGCCTTCCGCGGTCGTGCGCAACTCGCCGAAGCGCGCCAGCACGTCGCGAGCCGTCAGGGCCTGCGTCGCGGGGACTGCGATCAACAGTGTCGGCGCGCCGACCGCGGCTTTCAACTCGGTCGGTGTGCCTTCTTTGACGATCTTGCCGTGGTCGATGATGGCGACGCGGTCGGCGAGTTGATCGGCTTCTTCGAGGTACTGCGTGGTCAGCAGCACCGTGGTGCCTTCGCTGTTGAGGCGGCGAACCTCATCCCACAGGGTGATCCGGCTCATCGGGTCGAGGCCGGTGGTCGGTTCGTCGAGGAACAGCACGGTCGGCTGGTGGATCAGGCTCAGCGCCAGATCGAGCCGGCGGCGCATGCCGCCCGAGTAGGTGCCGACCCGGCGATCCGCGGCGCCGATCAGGCCGACTCGTTCGAGCAGTTCGTCGGCGCGTGGCTTGACCTGCGACGCCGGCAGCCCGTACAGCACGGCCTGCAGGTGCAAGAGCTCGTTGCCGGTCATCAGCGGATCGATTGCCGCGTCCTGCAGGGCGACACCGATGTTGCGGCGCACGTCGTTGGCCTGGGTGACGACGTCGAAGCCGGCGACCTGGGCGCTGCCGGAGGTCGGCTTCAACAGGGTGGTGAGCATGCGGATGACCGTGCTCTTGCCTGCCCCGTTGGGGCCGAGGAAGCCGAAGATTTCACCGTCATGCACCTCGAGATCGACGCCGTCGACCGCCTTGACCGTACCGAAGTGACGGACCAGGCCCTGAGCGACGATGGGTGGTTGCTTGGTGGTCATAGATGGTCAGCTTGCACCAAATATCAGGGTATGTCAAACTTGTCCGGTGGAGGACCTCGACAAGGCACTGGCACTGGTCATTGCCCGAATGCGCGACATCTGGCACAAGCGGATGCGCGCCATCGACCTCACGCCGCCGCAGTCGATCGCACTGCGCAAGTTGCTCGATGGGCCGCTTCCGATGGGCTCGGTTGCCGAGGTCTTGTCGTGTGACGCGTCGACGCTGACGGGCATCGCCGACCGTCTCGAGGAGCGCGGATTGATCGAACGCCGGGTGGATCCCGCCGATCGACGGGTCAAGTTGTTGGCACTCACCACGACTGGCCGCGAGCTGGTCACATCGATCGACGGGCCGTTCACCGCGGAGATCCCCGGCTTTGCTGCGTTGTCCGAAGCGGACCGCGACCAGCTCACGAAGTTGCTGTTCCGCTTGTTCGCCTAGCTCTGGCCGGATCGTGCGGAGTGCGCTGCTTGGATCGCGTTCCACACCCGCTCGGCCGTGCACGGCATGTCGATGTGACGCACACCCAGATTGGCGACTGCATCGACGACCGCCGACTGCACGGCGGGTGTCGAACCGATCGTGCCGCTCTCACCGATGCCCTTGGCCCCCAACGGGTTGACGAACGTCGGCGTCTCCATGTGCACGATCTCGAAGCTCGGGAGCTCGGCCGCCGAGATGAACGCGTAGTCCGCAAGGTTCGAGGTGATCGGGTTGGCGTCGCTGTCGTAGCGCACTTCTTCGAGCAGGGCCTGGGCGGTTCCCTGGGCAACGCCACCGTGGATCTGGCCCTCGAGCAGCAACGGGTTCAGCACGGTCCCGGCATCGTCGCAGGCCACGTGACGAAGGTGGCGCACCTGACCCGTCTCGGTGTCGACCTCGACGACAGCGACGTGGGCGCCGAACGGGAAGGTGGGGCTCGACGCCTGGAAGTACGTCGCCGCCTGCAACCCGTCCTCCAAGTCGCCATCGGCCTTGGCGGCAACCGACAGTTCGGCCCACGACTTGGCGACAGCTGGTGTGCCGGCGACGTGGAACGACGCAGTGTCCTTGTCGAGCACGATGTCGGCCTCGTTGGCCTCGAGCATCTTGGCGGCCAGCTTGCGGGCCGTGTCGACGAGCTCGCCCGAGGCGGTCCACACCGCGGCGCCGCCCTGTTGCAATGAACGCGAGCCCATCGTGCCGACGCCTTGGGGCACCAGATCGGTGTCGCCCCAGACGAGGTCGATCTTGTCCATCGGGATGCCGGTCTGCTCGTGGGCCAGCATGCTCCAGGCGGTGACGTGGCCCTGGCCGTGCGGCGAGGTACCGGTGTACACGACGGCCCGGCCATCGTCGAACACCTCGATCTTGGCGTGCTCGCCGAACGGGTCGACCCCGCCGGTGATCTCGACATAGACGCTGACACCGATGCCGAGCTGCTTGCTGGAGCCACTTGTCCGCCGCGCTGTCTGCTCGGCTCGCAACGCCACATAGTCCGCAGCGGCGAGCACCTTGTCGAGCGCCCCTTCGAAGTCGCCGACGTCGTAGGTCTGGCCGATCACGGTGGTGTGCGGCTCGGAGAACTTGGGGATCAGGTTCCTCCGACGCAACTCGACAGGATCCATGCCGAGCTCGGCGGCGAACATGTCCATCAACCGCTCCGCTGCTGCGGTCGCCTCGGGTCGTCCGGCTCCGCGGTACGCAGTGATCGGCGTCGTGTTGGTGACGACGCTCGTGGTTCGGCACTCGATGTTGGGAATGTCGTAGACCGCCGACGACATCGGTCGGGTCATGAACGGAGCCAGGATGGCGCCGATCTCGACCCATCCGCCGCAGTCCTGGATGGCGTGCAGGCGGTAGTGGGTGACCTTGCCGTCCCGGTTGCCACCCATCGTGACGTACTGGATCTGGCCCCGGCCGTGGCCGAGGGCCATCATCGACTCGGTTCGGTTCTCGCGCCACCGCAGTGGACGAGCGACACGCTTCGACAGCATCCCGAGGAGAACCTCCTCGGGGTAGCACGTGATCTTGGCCCCGAAGCCGCCACCGACATCGGGGGTGATGACCCGCAGTTGCTCGCTGGTCAGGTCATTGCCGGCCATGATCGTGTCGCGGGCGCCTTGTGCCCCCTGTGTGCTGAGCCATTGGTACAGCCGGGTCGTGCCGCCGCCCTCGGTGACCCAGGCGACCGCCGATCCGCGGACCTCGAGTGGGCATGGCGCGACGCGCTGGTTGACGAACCGGCCGGTGACGACGACGGGACAATCGGCGAAGTACTCGTCACCGGTGTTGTCGGGCATGCCGAGCGCCATCGTGTCGAACACCACGTTGCTGCCGGCGCCTTCGTAGAGCAACGTGGTCGAGACCATCGCTGCCTCGGGATCGACCAGCGCTTGCAAGACGTCGTAGTCGACCACGACCTGCTCGAGCGCGTCCTCACCCTGCTGGCGGTCTTCGGTGACGATCGCGGCGATCGGCTCGCCGACGAATCGCACCTTGTCGATCGCCAACATGCCGCGCGTCACGGTCGGGTTGAACGCTGACGGCTCGACCTGCAGCCCGAGGTCCGCGGCGGTGAAGATGCCGAGCACGCCCGGCAACGCCAGCGCCGCCGAGGTGTCGATGCCGAGGATTCGACCGTGGGCAACCGACGAGCGCACGTAAGTCACATGAGCCGCGCCGGCGAGCAACGGCTCATCGACGAGATCGTCGACGTACTTGCCTCCGGTGGTGAGGAACTTCGGGTCTTCCTTACGAAGAACCCGGTTGCCGAGAATGCTTCCAGCCACGCGTTGGACCCCCTGTAGTGCCTTGGTGTTGTACCGAACGAGAGATCGCCCGGCGGCCGAGACTAGACCGCCACTGCCGGAAACACCGAAGCACGACGCGTGCTTGCGTGCCGCTACGGTGTGGCGACGGTCGTGGGGGAGATCTGGGCGTCGGGCGTCACGGCTGCAGGGTCGACCGGGGCGGCGGTGGTGGCGGCGGTGGCGGCGGCGGTGGTGGCGGCGACGGTGGTGGCGGCGACGGTGGTGGCGGCGGTGACTGCGACGGTCGCTGGCACGGTGACCGGGGTGTTGCGCACAGCGATGATCTGGGCGATGGCGTCGTACGGCCAGCCCGTTGGCAGGGTCAAGGGAGCGTTCGGGGTCGCCAACACCGAGATCCGCTGCTCGCCGATGCCGACGTAGCCGACTTCTTGGCGGGCCGCCTCCTTGATGCCGTCGGGTGTTTGCAGGCGGGTGACGTCGGCAGCGAGTTGGGCGTTGGCGTTGTTCAGCACCGCCAGTTCGTTCTGCTTCCGGGTCAAGTCGTCGCGTTGCTGCAGCCAACTCTTGACCGGCAAGACGAACAACGAGGCAATCAATGCCGCCGCGATCACCAACGCGACCAGCGAGAACACGAGGCGCTTGCCCCGACCCTTGACCAGCCGCTTGTCCTTGGCAATCGGCCGGGTGAACTCGGCGAAGCGTGAGGAATCAGCTGATTGGGATGATTGGGATGAATCTCCGCGAGTCGATGCCCGCGTCGCGTCGCGCGGACGCTGAATGCAGGTGGTTCGATGTCCGTCGCTCACGGCCGACATTCTCGCAGGCCCGTCCGCCAGAACGCGGTCAATAGGTGGCTCTTGCTCTCGTGCATCACGTTCAGCGTGGCGCGAGGGCCTTGCGGCCGCGGTAGGCGGCGGCCTCGCCGAGGCCCTGCTCGATGCGCAGCAGTTGGTTGTACTTGGCAACCCGGTCGCTGCGCGCCGGTGCTCCGGTCTTGATCTGACCGCAGTTGGTGGCAACGGCGAGGTCGGCAATCGAGACGTCCTCGGTTTCGCCACTGCGATGGCTCATCACACTGGAGTACGCGTGCCGCGCGGCAAGTTCGACCGTGTCGAGCGTCTCGGTCAGCGAGCCGATCTGGTTGACCTTGATCAGCACGCTGTTGGCCACCTTGCGGTCGATGCCCATCTGCAGCCGGGTGCTGTTGGTCACGAACAGGTCGTCACCGACGAGCTGGATCTTGGCGCCGAGCGCTTGCGTCAGCGCCGACCAGCCATCCCAGTCGTCTTCCGCCATGCCGTCTTCGAGGCTGACGATGGGATACAACCCGGCGAGCCGCTCCCAATATGCAGCCAACTCGCCCGACGACAGCACCTTTCCTTCGCCCGGCAGGTGATAGTTGCCATCGCGATAGAGCTCGCTGACGGCGGGATCGAGGGCGATGGCGATCTCGTCGCCGACCGCGTAACCGGCCTTCTCGATCGCCTCGACCAAGAGCTTGATGGCATCTTCGTTGGTCGCCAGGTTGGGGGCGAACCCGCCTTCGTCGCCGACTGCAGTCGACAGGCCACGATCGTGGAGGAGCTTCTTCAACGTGTGGTACGTCTCGGTGCCCCAACGCAATGCTTCGGCGAAGCTCGGCGCGCCGACCGGCATGATCATGAACTCCTGGAAGTCGACGGAGTTGTCGGCGTGCACGCCGGCGTTGTGGACGTTCATCATCGGCACGGGCAAGACGTGGGCGTTCGGGCCACCGACATATCGGTACAAGGGCAGTTCGAGCTCGGCGGCCGAGGCTTTCGCTACCGCCAGGCTCGTGCCGAGGATTGCGTTGGCGCCGAGGCGCGCCTTGTTGTCGGTGCCGTCCAGGTTGCCGAGCTCGGTGTCGATCAGGCGCTGCTCGAGCGCGTCGACGCCGAGCAACGCCGTGGCGATCTCGCCGTTCACGTAGCCGACCGCGGTGCGCACGCCTTTGCCGAGGTACCGGGATCCGCCATCGCGGAGCTCGACGGCTTCATGCTCGCCGGTTGATGCACCCGATGGCACCGCCGCGCGGCCGACGGCACCACTCTCCAGCTCGACTTCGACCTCGACGGTGGGGTTGCCACGCGAGTCGAGGATCTCACGGCCGATGATGCTGACGATTTCGCTCATATCGCGCAGAGGGTAGTCGCTCAAGCTCCGACGGATCCTGCCGATGATGTGGACGTGGATGCGCAGCAGTGTCAACCGTCTTGGCCCTCCCCCTCCTTGGCGTCACCGCCGGTCGAGTCACCAGTGATGGCCGTCTCGCTGTCGTCAGTGCTGGCCCCGGTGCCGGCGCCGTCACCCTCAGAGTCCTTCATGGAGCCGATCCCTACTCCCACCACGAACCCCATCACGAACCCCTACACGAACCCCTCGCCGAGCCAGCCGCCGGCCCTGGAGCATCATCAGCCCGAACTGCTCATGATGCCGGTCGTCACGCGGGCCTACGAGCACACGGCACACCCCGGGCCTGCGCTCGTGGGCACCACCGGCACCAGGGTGATCGCCGCGACCGGTTGGCTGGGCAGCGCAGTCGTCTACACCATCGCAGCCGTGGCACTGTCGAAGTCGTACCGGCACCTGACGGCGGACAACTGGCGTGCGGCGGTGGACGAGATCCATTGGTTGATGCCGTTCGCCATCTCGGCGTTCGGGATGGCCTATCTCGGATGGGTGGTCTGGGCGACCTTGGCAGCGATCAATGGCCATCGTGTGGCTCCCTTGGCGTCGTCGCCGCTGTTGCCTCCGCTCGCCTACCTCGTCGGCCCTGTGGGGGCCGCAGCGGGCGCGATCTACAAGCCAGAGCTCAACGCCTGGTGGCTTGCCGGCTGTGTGGCCTGGGTGTGCGTCGGCCACGGTTTCGTGCTGCTCTCGCTGCGTAGCTCGGCCCGCCGAATCGGCGCCGACGCGGACCAGTTCACCCGGTTGGTCTGGTTCCCCTTGGCCTCGTTGGGCTACCGGGTGATCGCCACGACGGTGCTGCCGGAGACCAGCTTCAACAACACCACATGGTTCGCCATCCTCGTGGCCATCGACGTGACCCTGATGATGGCGACGGCGCACGCCGTGTGGCGGGCGATGCACTCGTTCGATCAGGCCTGCGCTCGCGATCGCTACCGCTCGGTGGAGAACCAGCTGCCGGCGTTCATGGCTTCCGCACACCGCTGATCCCGCTCACTCGCTGAGCTTGACCTCGTCCCACAGGGCATCGAGCGTCGCCAGATCGGCATCGTTGAGGGCGATGCCGCGTTCAGCGGCCCGTAGTTCGACCTGCTCGAAGCGGCGCCGGAACTTGTGTGTGGCGACCCGCAACGCCACTTCGGGTTCGATGTCGAGGTGGCGGGCGACGTTGACGACGGCAAACAGCAGATCGCCGAGCTCCGCATCGATGTGCTGCCGGTTGCCGCTCTCCAATGCCTCGTGCAACTCGGCTGTCTCCTCGGCGATCTTGGGCAGCGCGCCGACGACGTCGGGCCAGTCGAAGCCGACCTTCGCCGCCTTGCGTTGCACGTGGTAGGCGTAGCTCAGCGATGGCTGCGATGTCGCGATGCCATCGAACACACTCGTGCGGTTCTTCTCGGCGTGCTTGATCGCGTCCCAGTTGGCCACCACCGTGTCGGCATCGTCGGCGGTGACCGAACCGAACACGTGCGGATGGCGGCGGACCAGCTTGTCGTGGATGCCCTCGACCACATCGACCATCGTGAACCGACCCTGCTGTTCGGCGATGGTCGCGTGGAACTCGACCTGGTACAGCAGGTCGCCCAACTCCTCGATCAGCGCCGTGTCGGTCGACGGCTCGTCGAGGTCGAGCGCCTCGAGCGCATCGACGACCTCGTAGGTCTCCTCGAGGAGGTACTTGATCAACGATTGATGGGTCTGCTCTTTGTCCCACGGGCATTGCTCTCGCAACGTGCGGGCCAGTTGGTGGAACCCGACCAGCGCAGCACCGACCGGCGCACCGAGCCGAGGGATGTAGATGCTCGTGAGGTGATCCGGCTCGACGGTGCGGTCGAGCTCCGCCCAGGTCGTGTGGACGATTTGCTCGTCGGGCGTGCCCAGTCGCTGCAAGATCACGACCGGCTCGTCACCGGTCGCTCCCTCGACGGCCAGCTTGATGTCGCTGAGCACCCAGTTGGCATGCGTGTGGGCGACGAACATCGGTCCGTGATCGCCGGCGGCGGCCGTGACGAACTCGTGACCGTCGATCAATCGAACGCCGGCCTCGACCGGGTCCACGCCGAGGCGGGCGAAGGCGACGTCGAGGAACGACATCGCCGGCAAGATCGCGCACTCGACCCGGACGTCGTTGCTGAGGTGTCGAACGCTGCGTTCGAGCACCAGCGGCGACCCGGGCACGGCGTACAAGATGGTGCCGTGCGTCGTTGCCGCAGCGACAAGGCGTTCGGTGATCTCGGCGTAGACGTCGGCGAAGGTGTCGGCCGATTCATAGATGTCGTCGAACGATGTCGCCTCGCCGACGAGTGCGGCCGAGGGATGCCGTGTCGTGCGAATGAAGCGGTGAGGCGTGGCCGCGATCGCGTCGAGTGTCTGTTGCGTGACGTACTGCGGCCCGCCCGGGCCGAGCCCGACGATCGTGACGTGAGGCCGACCGCTGATCACGAGCTGAGCGTGACGACCGAACCGCTGGCGGGATCCCATCGGCCATAGCGCGGGTCGACGTAGATGTCGGCGGCATCGACGATCGCGTTCAACTGCTCCTGCGTCACGCTCGCACTGGCAATCGAGATCTGCGACTCCGGGAGCAGTTCGTCGTACGGTCGCAGCATCAAGACGGCCGAGAAGGTGTCGAGATCGGCAGCAATCGGCTGCCCGACCGCTGCATCCTTCAACGCCGCAGTGACCGCTGGGTTGACGGTCGTGGGATCCAGGCACTCATTGCCATTCGCATCCTTCACGACACCGCCTGCTTCTTTGATGACGGCATCGGTCGAGAACTGCCGAGCCGCATCGGCAAAGGATGTACCGGATTGCAGGGTCGTGAGCACGTTGTTGGCGTCGTCGATCGACGCCACGGTGATTGCTGCCAGACAGATCAGCGGGCTGCCCCCGGTGCCGGTCTCGTAGGCCGCACGGGCTCCGTCACGGCCGATCGCTGCGATCGCCTTGGTCAGCCGGGCGTCGAGATCGCCGGTCGTGGACGGCGTCGCCGGCTCGGCCGTCCCCGACGACCTCTCCAGCACGGCCACGCGGATCCATGTCGTCAGCTCCTGGCGGAGCGCGTCACCCGCGGCTGCGGTGCCACCGGTGGCAGCGAGCGCCTCGACCTCTTTGGCGCTCACGCTGCGGTCGCCGACCTTGGCGGCCATGTCGTTGCGATTGAACGTGGAACACGAGGTCAGCGAGATGAGCGCGACCAGTGCAGAGGCGATGACCGGAGCGGTCGAACGACGTCGATTCACGGCACGACTCTACTCACCGGGTTGCGACGGATCGCCTTGCTTGCTGTCCGGCTCGCCGCTGATCTCGATGGGTGGTGGCCTCGTTGCCCCGGTCACGGGGATCTCCTCGGTCACCCATCCACCGGCGGCCCAGTCGTCGATGGTCCACTCGTCGTCGTCCCACGCCTGGCTGACGACTTCCTGTTCGCTCGGCAACGGGGTCAGCACGTCGCGTACGTACGAGGTCACGGCCTCGCCCAGACCGACATCGTGGCCGGCGGCCTCGGACATGAACCACAGATGCTCCAACACCTGGTGGTAGAGCTCGGCCGGCTCCAGCTTTCCGACGAGGTCGGGTGGCACACCGTCGATGGTCGGCTCGAATCGCTCCTCGAGCCATCGAGCGGCGGCCACGGTCTCGGGGATCTTCCTCAGGGCCTGCCGTTCGAGCAAGGCGCGATACCGGCTGATGTCGTTCAGCATGCGGCGGGCCTGGTTCTCGCCCGTCTCCAGACCGGTCAGCGTCTTCAGGCGTTGGCCGTGGAAGCCGTGCTCGACCACGCGCGGGATGAGGCGCAGCTTCGAACCGTCGGCCGTGGTGAAGAGCTCCAGTTCGGCGGCGTCGAAGCCGAGCTCGTGCAACCGCTGCAGTCGGTGGTCGATGCGGAACGTCTCGTTGGCGGCGAACTCGTCGGTGCCGGTCAGCTCGGCCCACAACTGCTCGTACGTCGTCTCGATTGCGAGCGCGGTCGAGATTGGGTCGATACCGTCGGCCAGCAGACCTCCGGCCTGGAGATCCTCGAGATCTCCGGCGACGTTCTCCGTGGCGATCGTCAGGTCGTGTCGTCGCTGCCCGTCCGACAACGTCGGGTGGTGCTCGCCGGTCTCGACATCGATGATGTAGGCGCTCAGCGCGCCGGCGTCGCGGCGGAACAGTGTGTTCGACAGTGAGCAGTCGCCCCAGTAGAACCCGGCGAGGTGCAGCCTGACCAACAGGCCGGCCAGCGCATCGAGCAACCGCTCGCCGAGGTACGGGATGTGCATGCCACGTCCCGACAGCAGGACGCGGTAAGGGAGGGAGTAGTCGATGTTGCGGGTGATCAACAGACCGTCCATGTCAGCTTCACGCTCGATGACAACACCCACGACCTCGGCCGTCGGCATCCCGGCGTCGCCGAGCTCGCGCAGCAGGCGCCACTCGCGCTGGGCGAGGTGGTCGGGCAGCTCCTTGACGATGTACGTCGTGTCGCCGCTCTCGACCAGGCGCACGACGTGCCGGTGCAACCCGACGACCTCATGCAGGCCAGGGATCGCCCACTCGCCAAGTGGGTCGCTGAACGGCCAGTTGACCAGCGCAGAGTGCTCGCCCGGCTTGGCGATCTGCAACCTCATGGGAACGCTCTCATGCCGGGACCAGTTCTCGGAGCAGTGCGACGAGGAACTCTGCCGGTTCGGCACCGCGCTTGATGGGGATCACGATCTGCTGCGCGTCGTGCTTGATGATCGCGTCGCGGGCCAGCCGTTGCAGGCGCATCTCGGCGCTCGTCTTCAACGTCAGCGGGGCGAGGCGCGCCTGGTTCGCCGCGATCGAGACATCGCGCAGGCCCAGTCGGTGGCACTCGGCGCGCAGGTAGCCGACGTTCAACAGCGCGTCCGCCGGGGTCGGCACGGGACCGTATCGGTCCTCCCATTCGCTGCGGATGTCGTCGACCTCGGCTGCGGTGGTCACCGCTGCGAGCCGGCGATATGCCTCCAGTCGTGACTCCTCCTTGGCGACGTAGTCGACGGGAAGGTACGCATCGGTGGGCACATCGAGCTTGAGCTCGCTGGGCTCCTTTTGCGGTTCGCCCTTCATCTCGCCGACGGCCTCGGTCACCATCTGGCAGTACAAGTCGTACCCCACCGCAGCGATGTGGCCGCTCTGCGATTCGCCGAGCAGGTTGCCCGCGCCGCGGATCTCGAGGTCGCGCATGGCGATCTTGAAGCCACTGCCCAGATCGGTTGCCTCACCGATGGTGCGCAGCCGCTCGTACGCCTCTTCGGTCAGCCGGACGTCGCGTGGGTGGAAGAGGTACGCGTAGGCCCTCGATCCGCTGCGCCCGACTCGCCCGCGCAACTGGTGCATCTGACCCAGGCCGAGGAGGTCGGCGCGTTCGACGACCAGGGTGTTGACGGTGGGCATGTCGATGCCGCTCTCGATGATGGTGGTGCACACCAGCACGTCGTACCGACCCTCCCAGAAATCGACGACGATCTGCTCGAGCGAGCCCTCGTCCATCTGCCCGTGAGCGACGGCGATCCGGGCCTCGGGCACGAGCTCGCGCAACCGTTCCGCACACTGTGAGATGGTCTTGATCCGGTTGTGAACCCAGAAGACCTGTCCCTCGCGCAGCAACTCGCGGCGCAACGCCTCCACCGCCACGCGTTCGTCGTACTCGCCGACGAAGGTCAGGATCGGTTGACGATCGGCCGGTGGCGTCTGCAGCAGCGAGAGGTCGCGGATGCCGACCAGGCTCATCTCCAAGGTGCGCGGGATCGGCGTGGCACTGAGCGTCAGCACGTCGACGTTGACCTTGAGCTTCTTCATCGCCTCCTTGGCCTGCACACCGAACCGCTGTTCCTCGTCGACGATCAGCAGTCCGAGATCCTTGAACGCGACGCCTTCCTGCAGCAGGCGGTGGGTGCCGATCACGCAGTCGACCTCGCCGCTGGCCAGCCCGTCGATCACGTGCTTGGCCTCCTTGTTCGTCAGGAAGCGGCTGAGGGTCTCGACGCGGATCGGATAGCCGGCGAAGCGATCGGCGAACGTGTTGCCGTGCTGTGTCACGAGCAAGGTCGTGGGAGCCAATACGGCCACCTGCTTGCTGTCCTGGATGGCCTTGAACGCGGCGCGGATGGCGACCTCGGTCTTGCCGAAGCCGACGTCACCGCACAACAGCCGATCCATCGGATACGGCCGCTCCATGTCGACCTTGACGTCGTCGATGGCGGTTCGCTGATCCGGCGTCTCGACGAACGGGAAGCCGTCCTCCATCTCCGACTGCCACGGTGTGTCACTGCCAAAGGCATGGCCGACGGCGTTGATCCGCTTCTGGTACAACACCACCAGTTCCTGGGCGATCTCGCGTACGGCGCTGCGCACGCGCGACTTGGCCTTGGCGAAGTCGGCCCCACCGAGGCGGTGCAACGTGGGGGCCTCGCCGCCGACGTATTGGCGCAACGAATCGATCTGGTCGCTGGGCACGTACAACTTGTCGCCGCCCTTGTAGCCGAGCAGCAGGTAGTCGCGCTCGATCCCGCCGATCGTGCGCTTGACCATGCCCTCGTAGTGACCGACGCCGTGCTGGTAGTGCACCACGTAGTTGCCCGGCTTCAAGTCTTCGAAGAAACCGGTGCCCTGTCGTTTGCGGGGCCGAGGCTGGCGGTGGGTGCGTCGGCGGCCGGTGAGGTCACCTTCGGCCAGGATCGCCAACTTGGCCTCGGCCAGCGAGCAACCGCGGTGCAGCGGTGCCGTCACGACGTAGCCACCGGGTTTGGTGAGGTCGGTGGACGGCGTTGCGATGGTGAAGTCGAGCCCGCGATCGCGCAGCAGTTCGGCCAGCCGTGCCGCGCTCCCGATTCCGTCGGCGGCGACGACGACGCGGTACTTGTCGGCGATCATCTCGGTCAGCCGTCTGGCCAACCCCTCGCCGTCCCCGACGACCGGTCCCCATCCGGTTGCTTGCACCATCGGCGCATCAGGATGTTCGGGGGTGGAGCTCAACGTCCACATCGACTGTGCCGCGCCCAACAGTCGATCGGTGTCGGCGTGCAGGCGGGGGAAGCGGCGATCGGCGTCGCGGGCCCACGTCGAGGCCAGCGTGCGGGCCAGGTCATCTTCCTCGGCAAGCAGATCGTTGGCCCGGTCACGCATGCGGCGCGGTTCGAGCAGGGCCACCTTGCCCGACGCCGGCAGCAGGTCGGTGATCAGCGTGTCACCGTCGACGAGCCACGGCAGCCAGCTCTCCATCCCGTCGAAGACCGTGCCTTCGGCCAGCCGCTCCCACTGCTCGCGACCCCACGGCTCCTCGCCCACCAGCGCCGCGGCTCTGGCCCGCACCGCGTCACTGGGCAGGAGCTCGCGTGCCGGGAAGATGCGCACCTCGGTGAGATCGTCGGTGCTGCGCTGATCGTTGACGGTGAACTCGGTCAGACGGTCGACCTCGTCACCCCACAGGTCGATGCGGATCGGTGAATCGGCGGTCGACGGGAAGACGTCGATGATTGCCCCGCGGCGGGCGACTTCGCCACGATGCTCGACGAGGTCCTCGCGTCGGTACCCGAACCCGATCAGGGTCGCGAGGAGCGCATCGGGATCGATGACGTCATTCGGTCGGATGTGGATCGGCTCGACGTTGATCGCCTCGGGGCTCAACCGCTGCAGTAGCGCGCGCACCCCGGCAACGATGATCTGCGGCCGGGTACCCGCACCCGCATGGTCACGCAGCCGCCACAGCACGTCCATGCGCCGACCCATCGTCTCCACGCTGGGGCTGATCCGCTCGAACGGCAGCGTTTCCCATGCTGGGAACAGCACCACGGAGTCGGGCGGCATGAACTGGCACAGGTCGTCGTACAGCTGCCCAGCGTCGGTTCCCGTCGGCGTCGCGACGAGCAGGGGATGGCGATCGCCCAGCTGGGCCAGCGCGGCGACCGTGACAGCGCGTGCGGATTCGGGCACGGCCACCAGCGCTGCAGGATTGCCGAACGCCTGCGTCAGCCCGGCGTCGTCACGAAGCAACCGGGGCAACGAGGCCAGGGGGGCCAACGCGGCCGCGGCCTTCGCGGACGGCGGTGCGAGCGGTGCGGGCGTCATCAGGCTTTTGAGGGTAGCGGTGCCCACGACACGCCCCGGTGCGTCATCCGGCACTGTCCCGGGCCCGCTCGTCTGTCCCGTTCGTCTGTCCCGTTCGGCTGTCCCGCTCAGCTGTCCCGCTCACCCCAGAGAGGCTCAGAGGCCGTTGCTGCCGTTGAACCGTCGCATCGCGGCGTCAGGACCCTCGGCCAGCAGCACCTCGACGGCGTCGGCGGCGGTGACGATGGCGATGTCGAGCAGATCCCTCTCCGACTTCGGCAGGCGCGACAGCACATGATCCGCACCGCGCTCCTTCGATGGTGGCTTGCCGATCCCGATACGCACACGGACATAGTCCTGCGTCTTGAGGTGCTGAGTGATGCTGCGCAGCCCGTTGTTGCCGGCCAGGCCTCCACCGACCTTGACACGCACGATGCCAGGAGGGAGATCGAGCTCGTCGTGCACCACGATCAGCTGTGCCGGGTCCGCCACCTTGTGACGGCGCATCAACGCCCCGACAGCCTGCCCGCTCTCGTTCATGTATGTCGTGGGGAAGGCCAGGATCACACGATGTCCGGCGATGCGCGCATCGGCGACGAGTGCCTTGTTGCGCCCGGCCTTGAACTTCTCGCCGGCTCGCTCGACCAGGAGCGCCACCGCTTCCGCTCCGACGTTGTGACGCGTGCGTGCGTATTCCTTGCCCGGGTTGCCCAACCCGACGATCAGCGCGTCGATCACGCTGCGTCAGGTCACTCTGAGCTGGAACCTGCGGCGGCGTCGCCGTCGGCAGGTGTTGCTTCGCCGTCCTCGCCTTCGCCCTCTTCACCAGCGGCTGCGGGCTCTTCGACCTCGGCGGCGGTCGTCAGCACGGTGACGACCGGCATGTCGGGATCGCCGAGTGCGGTGACACCCTTCGGCATCGGGATGTCGCTGAGGCGGATCACGGTGTCGGGCTGCATGTCGGTGATGTCGATGACGAACTCGTTGGGCATGTTCGTCGGGGTGCAACTGACCTCGAGCGTATCGACTGCCGGGTCGACCAGGCCACCGGCGGCGGCCACGGCCTTCGACTCGCCTTCGAGGCGCACGGCGATGTGCACCGTGATCTCCTCGTTCATGTTGACCTGCAGGAAGTCGATGTGGTTCACGGTGCGACGGATGGGGTGGCGCTGCATCTCTTTGACCACCGCCGGGTAGCTGGTGCCACCGACCTGGAGGGCCAGCACGGTGTTGGCGCCGGCGGGGCCACTGAGGGCCAGCCGGAACTCGCGTCGCTCGACCGTCACGCTGATCGGTTCCATACCCCGGCCGTACAACACGCCGGGAATGTGCCCTTCGGCGCGCAGACGGCGTGCCATGGGCGTGCCCGAACCGGTACGGGGTGTGGCGGTGAGTGTGGTCTGCGACATGACGTGCCTCGAGAGATTCTTCGGTGACTTCGCTGAGGTCAAGTGAACTCAGGTTTCTAGAACGGTTGGCAAGCCTAGCGCCGAGGGTTCTCGTGACCAACGGGCCTGGGAACTGGGTTTTTAACCCTGGTTCTCGCCGCCGAAGATCTCGCTGACGCTGGTGTCGTCGAACACTGCGTTGAGGGCAGCGGCGATCAGCGGGGCGATCGACAACACCTCGATCTTGTCGATCTGCTTCTCGGGCGGCAGCGGCAAGGTGTTGGTCAGCACGACACGGCTGATCGGGGCGTTCTTCAGCCGGTCGATTGCCGGCCCGCTGAGCACACCGTGGGTTGCCATCGCCCACACCTCCGTAGCGCCGCGCTGCAGCAAGATGTCGGCGGCGCTGGTGATGGTGCCGCCACTATCGATCATGTCGTCGGTGAGGATGCACAGGCGCCCGTCGACGTCGCCGATCACTTCCTTGGCCTCGGCTTGATTGACGCTGCCTTTCGGACGGCGCTTGTAGATGAATGCCAGGTCGGCGCCGAGGTCGCCGAGGTGCTCGGCCATGCGGGCCGCGACCTTGATGCGCCCGGCATCGGGCGAGACGATGACCGGGTCGATCGCGTGTTGGCGAATGTAGTGCTCGAGCACCGGGGTGGCCGTGAGGTGATCAACCGGCCCTTCGAAGAAGCCCTGGATCTGGCCACTGTGCAGGTCGATCGACACCATCCGCTTGGCACCCGCCGCCTTGAACAAATCGGCCACCAGCCTGGCAGTGATTGGTTCGCGACCCTCGGCCTTGTGGTCCTGCCGGGCATATCCGAAGAATGGGCAGACAGCAGTGATTCGCTTGGCCGACGCTCGATATGCCGTGTCGATCATGATGAGCTGTTCCATGATCGAGTCGTTGATGCTGTGATCGTCGATGCCGCAGTGGGTCTGCATGATGAACACGTCGCTGCCGCGGATGCTCTCGGTGAATCGGGGGCGGATCTCGCCGTTTGCAAACTGCACGAGATTGGGATCACCCAGTTCCACACCGAGCTCTTTCGCCACCTCGTCGGCGAGCGCAGGGTGCGTGCGCCCAGAGAAGAGCGACATTCGCTTGGTGGTGAATTTTTCCATGAGGGGCTCCGCGGTGCTTAGTCGGCAGGTGCAGTGTAGAACGCGCCCGTCGATGCCGAAGAAGGCACGGATGTTCCCGGCGCCAAATAGGCGTACGGGCCGACGTGGGCATCGTCGCCGATCTCGCTATCGCGACCCACGCTGTTCTCGATGATCGCCCGTGACCCGACCACGCAGTCGACCAGGCGCGTGTCGGGGCCGATCTCGCAGCCGTCGCCGATCACCGTGTTGCCCTGCAGGATCGTGCCCGGGTACAGCGTGACATCGCGACCCAACTGCACCGTGACGTCGATGAACGTCTGGCGCGGATCGAGCATGGTGACACCGTTCAGCAGGAAGTGGCGGTTCGTGCGATGGCGCAACTCGCGCTCGGCCAGCGCCAGTTGCCAGCGATCGTTGACGCCCCGGGTCTCTGCTTCGGGAGCCTGCACGGTGCCGATCTGGTGGCCCATCCCGGCCAGCACCTCGACGACGTCGGTGAGGTAGTACTCGCCTTGGGTGTTGTCGGGGCTGAGCCGGCGCAGCGCCGGGCTCAACAGGTCACGTCGGAACGCGCACATGCTCGTCCACACCTCACGGATCGCCAGCGTCTCGGCCCCGGCATCACGTTGCTCGACGACTTGCAGCACGCGTCCGTCGCCGTTCTTGGCGGGGGCGCGCACCACGCGCCCGTAGCCCGTGGGGTCATCCAGCACCGAGGTGATCGGCGTTGCGGCGTTGCCGCTGCTGAGATGGGTTGCCACCAGCTGGTGGAGGGTTTCGGCGCGCAGCAGCGGGGTGTCGCCCGGCAGCACGATGACCGTCGAATCGTCGTCGAAGTCGTCGCCGGGAATGGCCGTCATCCCGACCATCGCCGCGTCACCCGTGCCGCGCTGCACGGTCTGCTCGACGAAGGTCACGTGCGCCCAGCCGGGGGCCTGCTCCTGCACCTTCTTGGTCACTCGCTCCGCCCCGTGGCCGACCACCACGACGGTTCGATCGACCTCGACATCGGCAAGCGCGTGGATGACGTGCATCACCATCGGACGTCCGCAGATCTGATGCAGCGGTTTCGGGCGGGCGGAGCGCATTCGCGAGCCCTCACCCGCCGCCAGCACGATCGCCGAAACTGTCATGCAAACGTTCTATCGCGTCGTGGCACCGAAATGGTGTAGGCCGAGTGCAGGTCGGGTGAAGCCCCGCCGGAGCGCGGACGTTGCTGTGTTCCGGGGAGAGGATTCGAACCCCTATAGACGGCACCAAAAACCGATGTCCTACCATTGAACGACCCCGGAAGGTCGTGGCCAGAGGCTATCGGCAGGGTGAAGTCGCCACTATCGACTTTGCGTGCCAGGCAACTGCGATCAACTGTCGGGAGTCTGACCCCTGCCGGCGAGCTCGGTGACCCGCTCGAAGGTCCGGGTGTAGCCGAGCAGCTTCATCACCCTCGGACCGATCTGCGGAGCGATGTTGAACAGCACGATCAAGGGGCGCACCGGCAGTGTGTTGACCAGCGCCTCACCGCGGTTCTTCTGGATGCAGCGGACCACGACGTGCGCCACCTTGTCGGGCGTTGACCGACCAACCAGCTTCGGGGCCTTCGCACCGTGGTCCTCCCATCGCGCATACATCCCAGTCTCGGTGACGAAGCCCGGGCAGACCACGGAGAAGCCGACCGGGCTCTTCAGGTATTCGCAGCGCAGTGAGTTGGTGAACCCGACCAGGCCGTGCTTGCTGGTGGCGTACGCAACGGCAAAGGGCACGCCAACCTTTCCCGCACCCGAGGAGATGTTGACGATGTGACCGCGCTGGCGATCGAGCATGCCAGGCAGCACCGCCCGGGTCAGCAACATCGCGGCGATGAGGTTGACCTCGACGGTGTGCACGAGATCGTCGGGGTCGGCCGTTTCGAAGCGCGCCGCCGTCTCGATTCCGGCGTTGTTGACGAGGATGTCGATCGGGCCGAGCTCGGCTTCTGTGCGATCGATCAAGCGGGCGCGATCGGCTGGGTCGCTCACGTCGCACTTCGTGGCGATCGCCTTCACCCCGAGCGCGACCATCTCCTTGCACACGACCTCGAGATCAGCCTCGGACCGTGCCGCCAACGACAAGTTCACCCCCTGCTCGGCCAACGCCCGAGCGATGTGCACGCCGATGCCTCGCGATGCTCCGGTCACCACCGCCGTGCGCCCCCGCAGGTCCTTGATCGTGATCCCCCTCGACTGCGATTGCGCCCCCGCCTCGGAACAGTAGCGGCAGTTGGCGGTGCTGCTGTCGGGCGAGATGGCATCGAACACGGATGCGCGCTGCATGAAGCAACCGCGACGGAGCCTGGGATTTAGGGTGCAAGGTATGGCCAGGAAATTTCGGTTCGCGCTGCAAGCACGAGGCCTGGATGATCACGATCAGCTCGTCGGCGAGGCCCGCCGGGCCGAGGCGCTGGGCTATGACGAGCTGTTCTCGTTCGACCACATTGGGACCATTGATCCGTTCGTCCCACTGGTCGTGGCGGCCGAGGCCACGACCAAGCTGCGGGTTGGGCCCTTGGTGTTGAACAACGAGTTTCACCATCCGGCGATGCTGGCGCGCACCGCTGCCACGGTCGACCGGCTGAGTGGCGGGCGCCTGGTGCTGGGGCTCGGAACGGGCTACATGCAGTCCGAGCACGACGCGATCGGCATGGTCTTGCGCGAGCCGGGCGCCCGCGTCGCTCGCTTCGAAGAGTCGCTGGTCGCGCTGCGGTCGCTGCTCGACAGCGGCACTGCATCGATGGATGGTGCACATCATCGGTTGTCTGTCGACGATCTCGGCATCCGTCCGGTGCAGGAGCATGTCCCCTTCCTGATCGGCGGTCATGGCAAGCGTGTCGTGGGGATCGCAGCCCGGCATGCCGACATCTTCCAGTTCACGGGGTTGACTCACGGCGACGGTGGCCAACCCGCACCCGGAGGCTTCGCGATCGAAGCGGTTAGGGATCGGGCGCGGTGGCTGGCCGAGGCGGCAGGCGATCGACGGACCGAGATCGAGTGCTCGGCATTGGTGCAATTCGTGCATGTCGGCGCCAGCGCCGATCAACAGATTGCCCACACCGCTGAGCAGTTCGGGGTCGATCAAACGCTGCTCGAGAAAACGCCCTTCGTGTTGATCGGGTCGGTCGCACAGATCGTCGACAAGCTCGAACGATTGCGCTTGGACATTGGGACCAATCACTTCGTCATCCGCAATGCTGAAGCGTTCGCCCCGGTGGTCGATGCCCTCGCCGGACGCTGACGTGTTGGACGTTGGGCCGTATGTCTGAAGCTCGATTCATGCCGCGTTGGCAGGTCGCCGAGGTGACCGGTGCCGTGGTGGCGATCGATGTGATCCGAGCCTTCACTACCGCCGCCTACGCCTTCGCCGCTGGAGCGCGCCACATCTACCTGGTCGATTCGGTTGCCGAGGCGCTGGCGTTGAAGCACGCCGAACCCGAGGTGGTCGTGATGGGCGAAGACCGCGGTCGCCGTCCGGACGGTTTCGACCTTCCGAACTCGCCGGTTGCCGTCGCCACCGCCGATCTCGACGGTCGGGTGCTGGTGCAGCGAACCTCGGCCGGCACCCGAGGCGTCGTCGCGGCGCGCTCGGCCACCCGCTTGTGGTGCGCCAGCTTGGTCTGCGCATCGGCAACTGCTGCCGCCGTCGGTTCGAGCGGCCTCGGTGCGCCGACATACGTGATCACCGGAGACTTCCAGGACGACGATCTCGCGACCGCGCACTTGATCGAACGCGCTCGCCTCGGTTGCGATCTCGACGCGGCGCGCACCGCCGGCCTCGTCGCCGCGAGTGACGAAGCGACGCGAACCCTGACTCTCGGCCACGGCCATGTCGACCCCGACGACATCGTCTACGCAACCCGCGTCGATGCGTTCGACTTCGCGATGGAAGTGCGGCGTGTCGGAGATCGGCTGCAGTTGGACAAGACCTACCCCTGACCACGCCGATCAACTACCGCTCGGTCAGGCCGGTACAGCAGCGTCGGGCAATGGCATCGTTCTCGTCGACGGAACGGCGTGGTGTGGATCGTCGGTCGCGTTCGTGTCGGTTCTGTCGGGGTGGGCGAGTTCGGTGCCGTCTGGTCGGTAGGTGTGCCAGTGGCCGTTGGGGTCGCGCCAGGTTCGGTAGTGGTGTTGGTGTTTCCAGCGGTTGTGGCGGGCGCATGCGGGGCTGCCGTTGTCGGGGCGTGTTGGTCCGTTGGTGTTCCAGGGTTGGGTGTGGTCGGTTTGGCAGCGCCCGGAGCGAAGGTCGCATCCGGGCCAGATACACCATCGATCCGAGAGCAGCACCGCGTCACGGGCCCCGCCGGTGAACAGGCGGGAACGCCGCCCCAGGTCGATGACCACCCCGGCCGAATCGAACATCACCCGCCGGACCTGACCGACCAGGGCGGCGGCGAGGAGGTCGTCAGGGTCGAGCTGGTAGCCGCGACTGGTTTCGCAACGACGCTGGTCCACGGTTCTGGGGTCCAACGGTTCGGGATCGCTGCCGGTCATGCGGGCGAGGTGGTGGTCGAGGGTGGTCTGGTCGGCGATGATGTTGACTAACGGATCGACCTGTCCGAC
>JANPOJ010000159.1:0-15161 GCA_031427935.1 Ilumatobacteraceae bacterium
GCGGATCCACACCGAGGTCTGGTAGGCCCACGGACACATCGGATCGAAGTAGAACTCGATCAATGTCGGCACCGGCTCATCATCGCATCGGCGGACCGCTGCGCTAGCGTCGGGCGTCATGCAGCGACCGTCTCGCTTCGAGCACACCCGGTTCCTCGGCGACAAACGAACGCAACTGGTCTACGACCTCGACACGTGGGACGACGCCGGTGTGATCGACGACATCGTCGAATCCGAGACGGGTCTGTGCTTCGGCCCCGACACGCTGGTCGAGGCGCGCAACCGCGGGTACGCCTTGGCCACGGTGGGGCACACCCGCCGCCATCGCAAACCGAGAGCATGAGCCCGCGGTGTGAACGGCGAATTCCGATCCGGCAACCTCGTTCTGTCGCGATATCTGACGCGTCCGGCCGGTCGTCACGGACCGTTGCCCGGGTTGATCCTGTGCCACGGGTTTCCCATCGGCCCGCTCGACGCCCGCCAGAGCGGGGGTACCTTTCCCGAGCTGATCGATCGGGTTGCCAACGAGCTCAGTTGGGTGGCCATGACGTTCACCTTCCGTGGATGCGGAACGAGCGCGGGCGACTTCTCGCTGCAGGGTTGGGTCGATGATCTGCGCGCCGCGATCGACCACCTGATTGCCGAGGCGGCGCCCACCGGGATCTGGCTGGTGGGCGCCAACACCGGGGGGTCGGTCGTCACCTGCGTTGCCGCAGACGATCCACGAGTGCGCGGCGCAGCGCTGCTGAGCCCCCGCGCCGACTTCGACGACTGGGCTGCCCAGCCGCGGCGCTTCCTTGAACATGCTCGCGAGATCGGCGCCATCCGTACGCCGAGCTTCCCGCCCTCGTTCGACGAGTGGGCCAGGGAGTTGCGCCGGTTCCGGCCGGTCGACGCGGCGCGCCGGCTTGCGCCTCGGCCGCTACTGGTGATGCACGGCGACGACGACGACAGCGTGCCGACCGTCGATGCTCGGCAACTCGCCGAGGCGCATGGTGCCGCCGAGCTCCGCCTCATCCCCGGTGCCGGGCACCGGCTGCGACACGACCCGCGGGCCGTTGCCGTGCTGTTGGGATGGCTCGACCGCCAGCGTCAGGGCGAGAGCGACTCGTCGTAGCCGTCGAGGTGGGTGCTGTGCCAGTTCCACGCTGACTCGACGATGTCGTCGAGGCCGTGCAGCGGGTGCCAGTCGAGCAGCCGCGCCGCCCGCGCCGGATCGGCGAACACTGCGACCGGGTCACCGGCGCGGCGTGGCGCTGGTTGCCACGGAACGGACCGACCGGTCAACCGCTCGGTCGTGGCGATCACTTCCATCACACTGCTGCCGCTCCCGGTGCCCACGTTCAGCGCCGTCGATGCGCCGCCGGCGGCGAGGTAGTCGAGCGCTTTCACGTGTGCGTCGGCGAGATCGTCGACGTGGATGTAGTCGCGGATGCACGTGCCGTCGGGTGTCGGATAGTCGTTGCCGAACACCTTCACCGCGGGGGCCTTGCCGAGTGTGGCCTTCATCACCAGTGGGATCAGGTTCAGCGACTGACGCCAATCCTCACCGATCCTGCTGTCGGCGCTCGCGCCTGCAGCGTTGAAGTAGCGCAGGCTCACCGAGCGCAGGCCGTGCGTGATGCCGTACCAGTGCAGGATGCGTTCGGTGATGGCCTTCGACTCGGCGTAGATGCTCTCCGGTTGGATCGGGGCGTCCTCGGTGACCGGCACGATCGTCGGCGTGCCGTACACCGAGCACGACGACGAGAACACGATGTCGTTGACATCAGAGGTCAGCATCGCCTCGACGAGCTTCACGGTGCCGGTGACGTTGTTCAACCAGTATCGGGAGGGCTGCTCCATCGACTCGCCGACGCTCTTGTACGCGGCGAAGTGCACGACCTGGGTGATGTCGCGCCGATTGCACAGGTCGACGACGAGGTCGAGATCGGCGATGTTGCCCTCGACCAGTTCTGCCTCGATGACGGCACTTCGGTGGCCGTACTCCATCGAGTCGAGCACCACGACCTCATGACCCAATGCGGTGAGCCGACGAACCGTGTGCGAACCGATGTAGCCGGCGCCGCCGGTGACCAGGATGCTCATCCGATGCCCTCCACCGCGCTGAACCAGGTGATCATCCGCGACAGGCCTTCACGCAGATCGATCGTCGGTGTCCATCCGTACGCATCGTTGACCAGGGTGATGTCGGGGCGGCGCTGCGCCGGGTCGCCCTCCCGTTCGGGTGGCAGCGGAATCGTGATGATCTCACTGGGGGAGCCGGTCAGTTCGATGACCATTTCGGCGAGCTCGCGGATCGTGAACTCGTTCGGGTTGCCGACGTTGATGGGTCCGGTCAGGTGGCCGTCGAGCACTGCTGTCAGCCCGATGATCTCGTCGGCGACGTGACAGAAGCTGCGCGTCTGCGAACCATCGCCGTGCAACGTGATCGGTTCGCCGCGCAGGGCCTGCACGACGAGGGTGTTGACCACCCGGCCGTCGTCGGGTCGCATTCGTTCGCCATAGGTGTTGAAGATGCGGGCGATGCGCACGTCGAGCCCGTGCACCCGGTGGTACGCCATGGTGATCGCCTCGCTGAAGCGCTTGGCCTCGTCGTAGCAGCTTCGTGGTCCGATCGAGCTGACGTTACCCCAGTAGGTCTCCGGCTGGGGATGCACCAGCGGGTCGCCATAGACCTCGCTGGTCGATGCCAGGAAGAAGCGAGCGTCGTGGGCCACAGCGAGGTCCAGCAAGGTGCGCGTTCCGGTCGAGCCGACGGCGAGGATCTCGAGGGGCATCGTTGCGAAGTCGGCCGGCGAGGCTGGGCTGGCGAGATCCAAGATGGCGTCGAACGCAACACCGAAGTCGGGTAGGGGAGTCGTGACGTCGTGCTCGACCAGTGTGAAGCCGGCGTGATCGGCGAGGTGAGCGATGTTGGATCGACGCCCGGTGGCGAAGTTGTCGACGACCACGACCTCGTCGCCGCGTGCCAGGAACAGTTCGGTGAGGTGCGAGCCGACAAAGCCACCACCACCCGCGAGGAGATGGCGCATCAGAGTGCTGTCGTTCGGGTCGAGGCGGTCATGTCAGCTTCCGGTGTCGTAGGTCAGGTGGGTGGAGCCACTGACCTGATCGAGCGTCCACACCTCCGACGTGGTGGTGGATGTGATGTACAACGCGTTGGACTGCTCGCTCGTCGTCCACCCACTGGTCAGGATCGCCATGAGCCTGGCGGTTGCCGTGTCGAAGTCGTCGGCGAGGTCGTAGCCGAGGCGGGTGCGGTGCACGGGTGTGTCGCCGAACGAGGCGACGCCGTACTCGTACGCAATGCTGCTCAGCACGCCGCCGACGTTGACAGCAATCGCATCCTGGTTGAGAACGCTCTCCTGCAACGCGGGCGGTAGGTCGGAGAACGTCGGAACTACCTTGGCGAACGCGTAGTCGCTGCGCTTGATGCGAATGACGCCGAGTTGGTCGACCGCGCTCGCCTCGACCGTCCAACCAGGTGGATCGCCCTGCACGGTCGTCGGCTGGGCGTCGAAGCAGTAGATGGTGGCGGAGCCGTCGGTACGCGTCGACGGTGTGACCGTGTAGGTGGGGGCAGGAGCAAGCGCCGCTTGCACGGTGGCGAGCGTGGCCTGGGGGTCGATCGGACCAGTGAGGTAGGTCGCTGTCGTCGTGTTGATCCCGACCGTGCGCTCGAAGCCGAGCAGCCGCACATCCGGCCCGCTGGGGACGGCGATGGGCGAGATCAGCCACGCCTGGAGCGTTGCGTTGGGGTCGCCCGTGTAGCCGTGATGCTCCGACGACAACTCGTCGGCGTCGGCGGGGAACGGCTTGTTGCCGACGGCGACGGGCACCAGCACCGTCGGGTCGACGGGCACGAGCGTGCTCGCCGGTGGCAACGTGGTTGTCGACGTGGCGGTGGTCGGCGGCGAGGTCGATGCCGTCGTCACGGCCGTGCTGACGGCCGCAATTTCGGCGACCGTCGTAGCTGTTGCCGTGGACGACTGTGCTCCGGGCGAACTCGAACAGCCGGCGAGCAACGCCGACCCGGCAAGCCACAGTGATCGTGCCCTGGCCCGAGTCATGATCGCCGATTCTACGGCGTCAACGACCGATGCCCTGGTAATCGAACGCGGCTCGCCGCCAGTCGTTGCGCTCCAGCAGATTGCGGGCGTCGACGACTGCCCGACCGGTCATCACGTCGGCCACTTTGGCGATGTCGAGCCACCGGAACTCGTCCCACTCGGTCAGCACCGCCAGCACATGAGCGCCGCTGCACGCCGAGTACGGGCTGTCGCTGATCGTGATGTCGGCCGGCAGTCCGGCCTTCGGTCCGTCGACTGTTGGGTCGTAGGCCTGCACGGTCGCGCCGGCGGCGACCAACCGCTTGATGATCTGCAGGGCGGGGGAGTCGCGCAGGTCGTCGGTGCGGGCCTTGAACGTGAGGCCCCAGACCGCGATCGTCGCTGCGCTGAGATCGCCGCCGGCTGCAACACGGATCTTGTTCGCGACACGCTCGAACTGCTCGTCGTTGATGGCGATCACGCCGTCGAGCAGATCGAAGTGGTACCCCGCCTCCCGAGCGATCTTGAGCAACGCCCGCGAATCTTTCGGAAAACAGTTGTGAGCAACCAGGCCGCCGGTGCTGACCACGGTGTGGTTGCGATCAACCTCGACGGAGAACACTCGTTGTTCTGCGTGCCGCGTGACGACATCCACGACTCGCACCCACGCCGTGCCCTTGCGATCGCGTCGGTATCCGGTCGGGGCGATCCGCTTGGCCTGCGAGTCGAGTTGTCGCTGCACCGCATCACGTTCGTGCGGCTCGAGAAGCCAGAGGCAGTCTTCGATCTGGTTCGCCCCGGAGATCACCAACCAGTGAGTGTCGACTGTCGACCTCGTGGTCCGGGCGACCTTCTGTCGTGCGACGATGCCGAGCTCGCCGAGCAGCCGTAGCATGCCATCAGCCAACTCGGGCGCAACGGTGCCGTACTCGAGGGCAACCGACGGGCCACCGTTCAACAAGGACCACGAGCCATCGCCTGCCCAGAGGCCGCGAAGGAGCGCCTGCTTCGCCGACTCCGAGGCGCTCCAGATCATGTCGGGGATTCGATGTGTGTAGCAGTTCGCACCGACGCCCAAGACGTCGTCGATGGCCTCGATCATCGAGGCGTGGTCCGGGCCGAGCGCGTCAATCAACGGTGCGCCGAGCGATACGGGCAACCAGTCCTCCGTGATGAGGTCGGCGGCGAGTTTGATCAGCGTCTCGTCGTCGGATCGAACGATCATCGGGTGGTCGGCGGTGACTGTGAGGCGACGGCCCATCTTGGTTCGGATCTGAACCATGTCGCCGTTGTAATCCCGCTCGGTCACGGCGAGGGCGCGTTGGAACTCGGGGATGATCTGACCGTTCGACCAACTGAGGATCTCGAGGTCGTCGAGCGACAGGTCGGACAACTTGTCGAATCGCGTCAGCCGGGTGCCATCGTTGTCCCGCACGATGCAGGTCTCGGCGCCGTCGAAACAACTGCCACCCCACCCGGGCCCGGGGCGAAGGAAGTCTTGGCCGATGCGCTTGTCGGAACCCATGCCGACGACGACGTCGTTGACGTCGGCGCCAACGCCTTCGCAGATCGCGGCGATGGCGTTGATGAAGCTCAGCTTGGTGGCCAAGAACGCGTTGGCCGCGTACTTGATGGTTTCGGCCGATGCCGGGTCGGTGACGATCACCGGGGCGCTGATGCCGTCGTACAGCGACGACACCTTCAGCGCCGCGGCCTGGTCGTCGCAGCCGACCACGATGCGATCCGGCTTCAAGAAGTCCTGCACTGCGGACCCCTCGCGGAGGAACTCGGGGTTGGACACGACCTTCACGTCGGGCCGACCCATCACCCGCTCGACGACCTTGGCGCTGCCCACCGGCACGGTCGACTTGTTGACGACGACCGCTTCGTACGGCAGCACGGGGCCGATCTGTCGCGCCGCGGCCTCGATGTAACTGAGATCGGCGGAGCCGTCGTCGCCCTGCGGTGTGGGCACGCACAAGAAGGCGATCTCGCAATCGGCTGCGGCGTTGGCCGCCCCGAGCACGAACGACAACCGACCGCCGGCGATGCCTTCTTCGACCAGTTCCTGCAGACCGAGCTCGACGATCGGGATCACGCCGCGGCGCAGGCTCTCGACCTTGGCAGGATCGATGTCGGCGCACACGACCTGGTGACCCATGTGGGCGAAGCAGGCCCCCGTGGTCAGGCCCACGTAACCGGTGCCGATGACAGCGATCTTGGTCATGGGGTGGAGAGGTTAGCTGTGCGGTCCCGCGATCACCGTGGGTTGTGATGATCAGCGGCGGCTACTCGATGTCCATCGAATCGAACGTCAACGTCAGTTCCTCGACGACGATGTCGCTGCAGTTCGAGTCCAGCGGAGTCACCCGGTAGTTGACGGGGAAGGCGTTGCGGAAGCGCCATGTCCACACCACGTTGCGCTCCTCGTCGAGCAGGCTGATGGTGATGTTGCGGTCGACGCCCGCCTGGCCTTCGCGGGCCTGCTTCCACCACTCCCACAGATCGGTCGAGCCGATGAGCCCACGCTTCAACGTGACGTGGTCGTACTTGGCGAGCCCAGGCTGCTTTCTGGAGTCCTGCGTCTTCTCATTGCCGCTGCGGTAGGCGACCTCGTCGACCATGGCGTTGGGCAGTTCAACGCGCATGAACATCGCCCGGATGTCGTTCGGGTCGCCGATCCCGAGGTCGACCAGGAAGTTCGAGCCCTCATACGGGTGATCGCGAAAAGTTGCCATGCTCTCATCATGACAGGTTGTCAACGATGCAATAACGATATATCGTGACTGCATCACTGAACTCCAATGAAAGGGAGCACACATGGATCCACGATCCAACGAACACGACCATGAACATGACCATGACCACCGGGGTCGAGGTGGACCGTTCGGCGGTCGCCGCGACCGTGGCGGTCGCCGGGGACGCGGCTTCGGCCCCGATGCCCCGATGGGCCGCGGCCCGCGCCGAGGGCGCGGCGATGTACGCACCGCTGCCTTGCTGCTGCTGCTCGAGCGGCCGATGCACGGCTACGAGATGATCCTCGAGATCCGCGAACGCAGCGGCGGGGCCTGGAGCCCCAGCCCCGGGGCGATCTACCCGACCATCCAATTGCTCAGCGACGAGGGCCTGATCACCACACAGGACCAGGATGGCAAGAAGGTCTCCAGCCTGACCGATGCCGGCCGCCTCGCCGGCGAGGACCTGGCGTCGACCAAGACGGCGCCGTGGGATGAAGCATCGACCGATGCCGGCGAGGGTGCCCCGAGCCTGCGACAGGCAATCCATCACCTGCTGATGGCGACCAAGCAGGTGGCAATGGCGGGCACCGACGCGCAACGACAGCGTGCCACCGAGTTGCTCGACGAGACCCGCCGGAAGATCTACGCGCTGCTCGCCTCCGACGAGAATTGACCCGGGCCCATCACGCAGCGGCTCGACGACTGAGGACTACCATTCGGCCTGGTCAGGGCTGTACGAACGAACGGGAGGCGAAGTGTCGATCTTCACATACGACGTCGAGTATCCGGAGCAACGCAACCGGGCGACAGTTGCCTTCCGCATCATCCTCGCGATCCCCCATCTGATCATCTCCCAGGTGTGGGGATACCTCGCTCAGATACTGGGAGTCGTCCAGTGGTTCATCATCTTGTTCACCGGCAAGCGCAACGAGGGCATGTGGAACCTGCAGCGGAGTTGGCTCAACTACTACTGCCGAGTGCTCGGCTACATCGACCTGTTGTACGACGTGTATCCGGCGTTCGCCAGCGAAACCGGCCCGGCGCCGGTGCGCAACGAGATCACGTTCGAAGAGTCGGCCAACCGGATGACGTCGGCCCTGCGCGTGATCTGGATCATTCCGGCATTGATCATCGGTGCAGTCGTCAGCTTCGGCGCAGCCGTGTTGCTGGTGATCTCGTGGTTCTCGATCGTCATCACGGGAAAGCAGTCGCGTGGGATGTGGGATTTCATCCTCAAGGTCGCCCGGTTCACGCTCCAGCTCGAGTCGTACGGGCTGCTGATGACCGACACGTACCCGAAGTTCGGCGAAGGTGCGATGGCCGCAGGGTCGCCGATGCCGCCGCCTCCGCCGCCCCTATGACGTGAGTCGCGTCGTGCCCCACACGGCGTAGAGCGGGTCGCCTGCGGTGTGTGGCGGCGTGCACAGGACTGTCTGCGGTTCGTCCCACCCGCCCGCTCGGCGAAAGTACTCGGCAACGATGCGGCACCGACCAGCGTCGTCGGTGCTCAGCCAACCGCGCACGGCCTTGGTCGGAAAGCAGCGATTCGAGAACGTGCACACCAGCTGTCCACCGGGTACCAGCACGCGGCGCACATCCGCGAAGACCTCGATCGGCCGCACGAGGTAGTCGACCGAGACGCAGCACGTTGCCGCATCGAACCGGCCGTCGTCGAACGGCAGCACCGGGTCGGTGTTGAGATCGTGGATGACGTACGCCGTGGCCGCCTGGTTGGCGGCCATTTCGCGTTCGTTCATGCCGAGCGCGACGAGTTCACGCGGTGGGGTGCGAAAGTGAGAGACCCAGCTCGACATCAGGTCGAGCACGCGCCCATCGAGACCGAGGTGCTCGTAGAGCCCGCCGACCGCAGCGATCGCCCGGTCGTCGATGTGGGTGACGAACCGGTCGAACTCGTAGAACGCGTCGTCGGCTTCCTCGTCGCTGCGGCGGAAGAACTCCGGTGGGAAGGCGTCCATGAAGGCACAACGCTACGACGAAGGGGTATGGTCGGCGTGTGCTTGACGACGTCGACACCGACATCAGCGACCTCGACATCAGCGACGCCGAACTGGCCGAGCTGGCGATGGCGGCCGACCCCGACGTGTTGGTGGAGGAAGATGCCGTCCCACTGCGGTCGCTCGGAGCCGACGACTCATCGCTGCTGCCGGAGTGGTACATGCCGGTAGTGCAACGCAGGGCCAGCAGCGACTGGCGGGCGGCGGTGGCCGTCTCGATCGCAGTCGGCCTGGTGCTGATAAACGCGTTCGCGATCTGCGTGACGTACGGCTTCCCCACGATGCCCTGAGTCACCTCACGCGGTGGAGTCCGTCGCCGGAGGTCCTTGCAGCTGCACGTAGCGGCCGAGGTCGATGAAGCCCATGCGGCGATAGATCGGGTAGCCGGCACCCGATGCCTGCAACACGCCGTGCGTGCAGCCCCGACGGACACCCTCGGCGAGAACTGCCCAGGTCAAGCCCTCGCCGTACCCTCTGCCGCGGAACCGCTCGGGTGTCGCCACGTTGTAGACACCGGCGGTCGATCCGCTGATGGCGAGCAGCGAGCAGCTGACCGGCTCGCCCTCGACGCGACCGACGAACGCGGCAACATCGGGATCGTCGAGCAACCCTGGCTGTACCAACCGGTCGACGAACTCCTGGGGCATCCCGAAGCCGTCCCGCAGCATCGAGGCGTGGTCCTGCAGCGCCTCGGGTGTCGATGCGATCTCGATCCGCAGCTCGGTCGGTGGTGTCGGAGGAGGGGGTATGGGCATGAATCCCATCGCCGGTGGCCCGCCGGCATCGCGTAAACCGGCGGCCCGGCCCGCGGCGAGAATCTCCGGCGAGACCGTGTCGCGAACCCAGAGCAACCACGGCAGGCCGCGGTCGCCGAAGAACCGGATCGCCTCGGCGACGAGGTGTTCTGGCTCGTCGGTCGGGGCCCGCAAGAACGCACCGTTGAAGAATGCGAGCGGTAGGCCGGTGGCCACCATCGTCAGGGATCCGACGTCAGCGATGTCGGCCCCGCCGCCGCGGCCGAGCGCCGCCCAAGCCGAAGCCAGGTTGATGTCTGCGGCCGCAGCCAGATCGGTCTCGTTCACGCACCAAGCCTCGCGCGAAGCCGGTGTGTGATCTGATGGCGCAATGGCCACCGACCGATTGGAGCCGATGCCGGAGGATTGGAGCCGCGCACTCGGCATCGTTGCTCATCCCGACGACATGGAGTACGGCGCCGCGAGTGCCGTGGCTCGATGGACCGAGCACGGCAAGGACGTGCGCTATCTCCTCGTGACACGCGGCGAGGCCGGGATCTCGACGATGCCTCCCGCGACCGTCGGGCCGGCGCGCGAGCGCGAGCAGAGGCGAAGCGCAGAGGTGGTCGGTGTTTCGGTCGTGGAGTTCCTCGACCATGCCGACGGTCTGGTCGAGGTCGGTCTCGTGCTGCGCCGCGATCTTGCCGCGGCGATTCGTCGGCACCAGCCCGAGATGATCCTGTCGATCAACCATCGAGACGGCTGGGGTGGCCCGAGTTGGAACCATGCCGACCATCGCGCGGTCGGTCGGTCGCTGCTCGACGCGGTTCGCGACGCCGCCAACCCATGGCTCTTCCCCGACGCCGGCCCCGCCTGGCCTGGTGTCCGCTTCGCCGCGTTCAACTCCTCGCCGCAGTCGACGCACGCTGTCGACGTGACCGGGTATCTCGACCGGGGTATCGAGTCGCTGCGCTGCCATGAGTTGTACCTCTCCAACCTCGGCGGTGACCCGACCGACCCCGGTGAGTCGCTTCGTTCCAGCGCCCTGGCCACCGGCGCCCGGTTCGGCGTGCCCCACGCGGTCGCCTTCGAGCTCGTCACCTTCTGATTGCCCAGACCGGGGTTGCTGTGTGTCGGGTGTGGCTCGGGAGCGCGTGAAGTGGCTCACAGCTGCCGGAAGAGCCGGAAGAGCCGCCCTGCACCCGCGACGCCGTTGGGCCGGGTAGTATGGGCTACCGGGGTCGGCAACCCCTCACGCGACGATGCCCCCCACGGGACAGGGCATGCACGCAGCCTTCGATGCCGTACCGCGCTGCCGGCGCAGGACCAACATTTGACACGCGACTCACAACAACTCGAAGCGGCGATCTGGTCGATCTCCGAAAGCCGGGGATCGGATGACGAACTGGCGCTGTTACGCGCCGACGAACGCATGTCGCTGATGATGCTCGACCGCCTGATCAACGATGCCGAAGACGATTTGGAGTCAGTGAGAAACCTCACCGGCGAAGAGCGGGACCAGGTCGTGGCTGATTTCACGGACACGCTCGAGGGCCTTCGGGCCACTGCGGCCCGGTTGCGCCCGCCGCCGCCACCGTCCACGCCCCTGCCAGCGCCGTCGCCGTCGATCGCAACGACCTATCTCGATGACGACCTGCCGATCATGTCGGAGCCGTGGGAGCCGGGCGAGGTGCAGCTGCAGGCGTCGTGGTCGGCCGGCCAGGTCGTCGTCTGGGCAGCCGGCCGAGGTGCGCAGCCCGATGGCAACGACGCACTGGCGACTCGCTTGGAATCCATCGGTGGGCCGTCTGTGGGTTGGCAACTCCACCCGAGCGTGCCGCTTCCGGGTGGCATGCGGGCCGAGGCCGTGGCGATCCCGCTGAAAGATGCACTCGGTTGGCTCGTCGCAATCGGTGGCGGTCACGAGCACGAAGGTGTCGGAGGCAGTGTCCGTTGGCTGGGTCGTGCAGCGCTCGAGGGTGTGCGGGTGGTGGCCAGTGGCTCGGTCGTGCCCACCGTGAAGGTCGGCGGACGTACCGAGAACGGGATGATCGACGCCGCGGTCAACTGGGCGCCCGCACTGCTGGACGGCGGCATGGTCAACACCCTGGCCGCAGCGATGCCGGGGGCAGTCGTCGCGGTCGGCGGCGGCAACGGTCGGTCCACGGCGATCGCCGTGATCACCGCAGCGGTCGAGGCAATCGTGGCCGAGAGCATCGAGCGCACCGAGTTGCCTGCTCCGCCGCCCGGCGCCAAGTCGGCGATGGACCTGGACGACACGGTGATCGCCCGGATGGACGGCGCGCCGTTCCGAGCCAACGTCGGTCTCGCCTCGGCGTTGTCGCGTCGCCTGGAGCAATGGTCGCGCAGCGTGACCGAGCCGACCCGACCGAGGCTGGTCGTGCAACTCGATGCACCGGCGCCCGGAGGCGTGTGGCTCGTCACCGTGTCGGCACCGTCGGGCAAGGGCACGTTGATCCCACTCGACGCGGCGCTGCGTACCGAAGGTGGGCGACGCACGCTGACGCCGGAGTGGCAGCGGCTCGGACGTCTCTTCCCCGCGATCGATCGTGTCGGCGTGTCGCGCCGCGGGCAGGTGGCGATGAGCCAGGACGAGGCATGGGAGTTCATGACCGCTGTCGGGCCCACACTGTCGACCGCGGGGTTCGATGTTCGCTTGCCGGCGCTGTCGCGCCGCAAGGCGCGGCCCTCGCTGCGGCTGTTCGCCGAGACGCCGGCCAACTCCGTCGTCGGGGCGCATCAGCTCAGCAACGTCGCATGGACGGTGCTGTTCGATGATGTCGAGTTGACCGCCGACGACGTCAGGCGTCTCGCTCGTCAGGCTCGCCCGTTGGTGCAATCGCGAGGTCGCTGGATCGAAGTCGATCGGTTCGACGTGCAGCAGGCCGCTGCCGCACTTGCGTCGCGGGAGAACATCACCCAGCTCACCGGAGCGGAGATCCTGCGCCACAGCATGGGCCTCGGTGGTTCCGGCTTGGCCGGCGGTGTGGTCGTGCAAGGCAGCAGCTGGGCCAACGACATCGTCCGGGCCGCAGGCGAGGTCTCCATGTCGCCCGTCACCAACCCCGACGGGTTCAAGGGGGCACTGCGCACCTACCAGGCCGAGGCAGTCGCCTGGATCGGGTTCCTCGATGCGACCGGCCTCGGTGGGTGCCTGGCGCTCGACATGGGCCTGGGCAAGACACCGACCGTGCTGGCCCACCTCGCCCGATCGGCGGCCACCGGCAAGACGCTGGTGATCGCTCCGGCAGCCGTCGTGGGCAACTGGGCGGCGGAAGCGGCACGGTTCACGCCGTCGCTGCGCGTCGTCGTGCACCATGGCGCATCGCGTGCCTCGAACGGTCAGTTCGCCGCCGAGATCGCCAGTGCCGACATGGTGATCACCACCTATGCCACCGCGGTCCGCGACGTCGAGGCCCTCGCCGCGGGCACGTGGCGCACGATCGTGTTGGATGAGGCGCAGGCGATCAAGAACCCGGCCAGCGACACGTCGCAGCAGTTGCGTCGCATCCAGGCCACGACACGTCTCGCACTCACCGGTACGCCGATCGAAAACGGTTTGGGGGACCTGTGGGCGATCCTCGATTTCACGAACCCCGGCCTCGTCGGCTCGCGGCCGTCGTTCATCGCCCAGATGTCGGGCGACGGTGAGGCCGCACTGCGTGCCCTCAACGGGCTGCTGCTGTTCCGGCGGACCAAGACCGAGCCCGAGGTTGCGGCCGAGTTGCCCGACAAGATCGACGAGCTCGACCACTGCACGATGACGCCCGAGCAGATCGGGCTCTACCAGGCGGTGCTCGACGAGCTCGTCGCGAGTGTGGCCGACTCTGCCGTGCTGGGGGAGACGAAGAAGGGCGCCATCCTGGCGGCGATCACCGCCCTGAAGCAGATCTGCAACCACCCGGCCGCCTACCGCGACGACGGGCAACCGCTGGCGGGGCGATCCGGCAAGTTGGCCCGCTTGGAAGAGATCGTCGAGTCGGTCTTCGCGGCCGGCGAGCGCATCTTGGTGTTCACCCACTTCGCCACGTGGGGCCGCCGATTGGCCGACCACCTCACCGAGGTCACCGGCGTGCCGATCGCGTGCTACGACGGCAGCCTCAGCCGAGGTGTGCGCGACAAGCTGGTGAACGATTTCCAGAACGCGACCGGGCCCGGCGCGATGGTGCTGTCACTGAAGGCGGGCGGCACGGGCTTGAACCTGACCGCCGCCAATCACGTCGTGTTGTACGACCGCTGGTGGAACCCGGCGGTCGAGGACCAGGCACGCGACCGGGCGTGGCGAATCGGGCAGAGCCGCACCGTCATCTCGCACCGGTTGGTCTGCCCCGGCACGATCGACGAGCGCGTCGAAGAGATCGTTGCCGGCAAGCGTCACATCGCCAACGTCGTGTTGCCACGCTCGAGTTCGCTGGCCGACTTGAACAACGACCAACTGCGCCTCGCCCTCGGCCTCCGGCCCGACGAGTTGCTCGAGGAGGAGGACTCGTGAGCCGCCCGCAACAACAACGCCGAGGCAACAACCAGGGTCGCCGGCCACCCGCCAAGAAGCCGGGACCGATCGACATCTGGCGCGATCCCGGTGCGCTCCCCGAGATCGAGCCGCTGGTCGCAGCCGGCGAGGCCGGCGCACTGCTGCGGTCACTCGGCGACCCGCCGATGCACGACGGCTCCACCGCCACCAAGTACTTCACCCTGGTCGTGCAGCGCGCCTCGGTGATCGCCGCCGCGCTGGCGCTCAGCGCCGACCTGCTCGCCAAATCCGACGAGTAGCGGACAGCGGCGGATCAGTAGGCCCAACGCGCCGCTACTGGCGCACGTCGGGCCACTGGTTGGATCATCAGCCAGGCGACCACGCCCGACGTGATCGCATTCATGACGAGCAGCAGGTAGGCGTTGATGGGTGGATGCCATCCGCCGCGCAACAGCACACTGCCGGTCGCGCCGACCATGAACCGGCGCAGCATCTGGTAGAAGGCGAGAACCTCGATGAGTACCCATGCGCACGCGCAGAATCGAGCGATCGAGTCGGCCTGCGCCGACCACGGTGACGATCGGCTGCTCAAGATGCCGCACAGCACGACACCACCGAGCAGCGGCAGGTTGTAGCGACCCTGCCAGACCTGTGGTGTCTTGGCCAGCACCACGTAGATCGCCGGGTAGAACACCCACACCGCGGCGATCGAGACCAGCACGATCTTCAGCCTTCGCTCATGAGCGAAGGCGACGAGCGCACCGACGAGCACGAGGCAGGCGATCCACAACGCAAACGTCGGTGTGGGCAGGACGGTGTCGAGCCAACCGAGTTGCCCGAACGCCTGGTTGAACAGATTGCTGGTGCGGCCGAGTCCGACCCGAAACACCGCGATGGCCGAGTCGGTGACGACGTACTTGTCGTCGGTCAACCCGACCCCTGCGTAGCGGCTCCAGGCGGCCGACAACACAACGGCGAAGACCAGTGGCACTGAACTGATCGCCAGCAGTCGGGTCCAGGCTCGCCGGCCGATCGTGTACAGCCGTCGCTCGAGCAGCAGGAACGTCGCCAAGGCGATGGCGACCCAGGGGAGTGCCACCGGCCTGATTAGTACGATGACTGCGGCG
>JANPOJ010000160.1:0-2708 GCA_031427935.1 Ilumatobacteraceae bacterium
ACGATGCGCCGATGGATCGTCAGTTGTTCGATGCTCGTCGCGGGCTCTTGGCGCTCGGCGGATTCCTGTTCGGTGTGATCCTCACCAAGTGGTTCGGCGTGATCGGATTCATTGCGCTGGCGGTGCTGCTGGTTGTCGGCATTCCAGTGATCGCGGTCGTCGGAGCCAGGCGCACCGCCGCACGAGCGTCGAGAACGCCACGGTCCTGATAGCGATCAGCCGCGCTCGCGGCCGAATCCGAACAACTGCTGGCCGACCTTGCGCATCTGGATCTCCTCGGAGCCCTCGGTGATCCGGTAGCGGCGGTGGTGCCGGTAGATGTGCTCGAACGGCATGTGCCGCGAGTACCCCACACCTCCGCAGGTCTGCATGGCCCGGTCCGCGGCGTCGCACGCCAACCGGTTGGCGCGGTAGTTGCACATCGCCACGAGGTGCGTCACCTCCATGTGGTGCTTGTGGTCCAGCATCCACGCCGTGTAGCGCACCAGTTGGCGCAGCATCGCGGCCTCGGTGTGCAGTTCGACGAGCGGGAACTGGATCCCCTGGTTGGTCGACAACTTCTTGCCCCACGTGACCCGGTTGTTGGCGTAGGCGACCGCCTCGTGGATGCAGAACTGCGCAGCACCGAGCGACGAAGCCGCCTGGCGGATGCGGTTCTCGTGCACGAAGTGCTGCGCCAGTTCCAAGCCGCGGTCCACGGTGCCGAACAGCGCGTCGGGGCCGACGCGCACCTCGGTCAATGAGACCTCGGCGTGGTCGGTCGGCATGTTGAACGTCCACCAGAAGAACTCGACCTTGAAGCCGGGCGCATCGGTTGGCACCAGAAAGGCACTGATCCCCTCGGGGCTCCCCTGCTCGCCACTCGTGCGGGCGAAGATGATGTCGTGCGTGGCGTGGTGCAGCCCGCTGTTCCACCGCTTCATCCCGTTCAGCACCCACTCGTCGCGATCGAGAACTGCCGTGGTCTCCATGTAGGTCGCGTCGCTGCCGTGGTTCGGCTCGGTCAGCCCGAACGCCAACCGTCGGGTGCCATCGAGGAAACCGGGCATCCACTCGGCGATCTGTTGTGGCGTGCCGAAGTCGCGCATCATCAGCACCGTCGGGAAGTTGCCGACGATCGACGACTCGTTCTGCAGATCGTTGTGCAACCCGAGGCCCATGGTGGCGAGGTGTTCACGGATGATCGCCATCTCGAGGTTGCTGGCGTCGCGCCCACCGAACTCGGCGGGCAGTGCCAGCCGCAGCCAACCCGCGACATCGGCGCGACGGCGCATCTCGCGCAGCAGCGCTTCCCAGTCGGCGCGGGGCACCCCGCCGTTGTCGAAGTCGGTCCGCGCCCATTCGCGACGGTGGTCGAAGAAGCGCATGTTGTCGTCTTCGCGCTCGAGCGGCTTGATCTCCTGTTCGATGAACTCGTCGAGTTGTTCGAGTGTCGTTTGGATCTCGGCAGGAATCGTGAAGTCCACGGTTCACGACGTTACGAGAGCCGCCGCTCGTCGCTGCCACGGAGCCAGGGCCGCCAGGCCGACAGCCAACACCAAGCCCGACCCCGCTGTCGTCCAGCGCAGGCCGATGGCGTCGGCGATCTGACCCTGGATCAAGGTCCCGGCGGGGAACAGCACACCCAGCACGAGGAAGTTGACGGCCAGCACACGACCGCGCATGTCGTCGGGGGCCGACTGTTGGGCGATGCTGGCGAACGAGGTGAACGCGTACCCGTAGCACAGCCCGATCACCATCAACATCGGGGCCGCCAGCCACAACTTGGACGCCAGCCCGTAGGCGACCAGCGCTGGGCACAGCAGACCCACGCCACCGAACATCACGGTGCTGACGCCGAACCGCTTGGTCACCGAACCCAGCGTGAACGCGGCGGTGACAGCACCGATGCCCTGGGCAGTGACCAATACCGATGTGGCCCGCGCGTCGCCGTGCAACACGTTGGTCGCCATCTGTGACACGAAGGCGATGAAGGGTGAGGCGATGCCGATGGTCAGCACCATCACCACGAGCATGCGGCGCATGACGGGGTGCGCGATGGCAAACCGGATTCCATCGGCGAGGGCTCCGAAGATGGGGCGCCGATCGCCGTGCCGGCGCGGAACTTTCACCAGCGCCACTGCGACGATCACGGCGAAGAAGCTGATCGAGTTGCACCACAGTGCCGCGCCGATGCCGCCGATGGAGATCGCCACGGCCGCGAGCGACGGGCCGATGATGCGGCCCAAGTTCCACTGGGCATTCGACAGGCCGACGCCCGCGACGAGATGTTCGCGCTCGACGAGATCGGGCAATGTCGACTGGAACGACGGAAAGGTGAACGCGCCGATGCAGCCGGCAACGAAGCTGAGACCAGCGATGCCAAGGGGGGTCGCAGTCCCTCCCCCGACCCACACCGCGAGGATCGCGGCGACCACTGCCGACAAGGCGTTGCCCACAACCAACAGGCGTCGCCGGCTCCATCGATCGGCCATCGCCGACCCGATCGGGCCGAGCACACCATTCGGCAGAAATCCCGCCGCGCCGACGATCGCCGACCACGAAGCCTTACCCGTCGTGTGGGCGACGTGATAGCTGAGACCGACCGCCTCCATCCACGTCCCGATGTTCGAGAGCAGCGCACCCGACCACATCAATCTGAAGTTGCGCGACCGAAATGGTGCGAGAGACGCAGACGCCATGCTTGCTCGACATTACCGGTAAGGTGG
>JANPOJ010000161.1:0-7720 GCA_031427935.1 Ilumatobacteraceae bacterium
CCAGGATTCGTCGACGGTCGGCACCGGGCGCACACCGAGCTCGGCGTCATTGGTCAGGTCGGAGTTCGCTGGATGCCGGGAGTCTGGTCGACCCGCGCTGCGGGCTGGTGATCAGAGCAGTTCGATCGGGCAGTTGATGCCTGGTGCGTTGGCGAGTCGGGCGTCGGTCGTGAGCAGGGCTGTTGCGCTGGTCATCTCGGCGAGGGCGACGTACGTGGCGTCGTACGCGCTGAGATTGTGCCGCAACGCCCAAATTCTCGGTCGGAGCCAGTCGGCGGGAAACCGGGTGAGGGCCAGGCCGATGAAACCGTCCAAGGCGGATGTGCCTTGCTTGTCGGTCAGGATCTTCTGGGCGACGAGGCGGCGAAGGACGTTGGTCACTTCGCTGTCGATGAGGTGGGGAACGGCGAGTTCCTCGTCGCCGAGACGATCGGGGTCAAGGTCGTTCGCGACGAGTTCGACGATGACGCCGGCGTCGACGACTCTCAATCGCCGCGTCCCTCGTGCAACGCGGTGAGGATCGTGTCTCGATCGACATGGCCTCGAACCTTGGCCTGCGTCTTTCTGATCACGGCGGCGTTGGCATGCACCGCCTGGGCGCCTTTGGCAAGGTGTTCCAGTTCGCGCAGCATGTATCGGGTCAGGGAGAGACCCTGGGCCTGGGCGGCGTCAGCTAACGCATCGTGTACGTCGTCGGGCACGTCTCGGATCTGGATCACTCTGGGCATGTTCGCCACCGTATCATCAGTGGGTGCATGTTGCACCCACTGGAGAGGCTGGATTGCTGTTCCGCTCTCCGCGCGCTTCGGGTCTCTCTGTCCCGTCGACCCGAGCACGTGGGCATCTACGTTCAGAGTCGTCGCCGCGTCGCGGTGTCCGATGCGCTTGCTGACGTCCTTGACAGGAATCCCGCTCTGCAGCAGCATCGTCGCTTGAAAGTGCCGAAGGTCGTGCAGTCGCACGTGATCAAGGCCCAGTGGCTTTCGCAGTCGAGTCCACGCTCCGGTGACGTAGTCGGGCCTCCACGGGGTCTGGCCGTCGGCGTCGTTGGAGAACACGAACGATCTGTCAGTCAGCTCCTGGCCGCAGACGCTCGCGCGTTCTGCCATGAGCTTCTGGTGCTCGGCGAGTGACTGCGTCGTCGCGGTGTCGAGGCTGACGACACGCTTGGAGTGATTCTTGGTGTCCTTGACAACGGAGTTTCCGCCCCGTTCGGAGAACGTCGACATCTCGATTCGAAGGGTGGAATCCTCGAGCGATACATGTGCCCACGTCAATGAGCAGAGTTCGCCGCGCCGGCCTCCGGTCGCCGCGGCTAACCGAAGGAACAGTCCAAACGGCGGGTTGGTTTCCTCGGCGGCGCGTATTGCCGCTGCCACAGCGGCCACAGACGGGATGTCGGGTTCGCGTCGACGAACTGTCGGGGGAGAGGCATCACGTGCCGGATTGGACTTGAGCCATCCCCACTTCACGGCTCGGCTACATGCCCCGCGGATGATCGCATGAACCTGACGAACCGTCGATGACGAGAGGCCGCGCTTGCGAACCAGGTGTTCGTAGAAATGGTCAAGTGTGCCAGCGTCGAGCTCGGCGATTGGCAGGCGACCAACGAGCGGGCGAATGTACCGATTGTGAGCGGCGCGGTACTCGGTGAGTGTGGTAGGCGAGCCTGGATGGCGCTCGATGTGCTCATCGATCAGTTCGCTGAGGGTCATCTTTGCTTGACCTCGGCGCTGCGGTTTGACGGCGCCTGGTTCGGCGGCCACGAGCTTTGCCAACTCGCTGGACGCCAACCTCTTGCCACCCATCACAGATCGGCTGACGTACTGCTTCTTGCCGGTGACAGGGTCATTGCCGAGGAACACACGCAGTTCCCATCGACCCGGCGATCGTTCGCGCATCGAGCCTTGCATGACGAAAAGTCTAGACCGTTAGATGGGATGTGGATGGGATGGAGAGCCGAACCAGTTTCGCTGCTCAGTCAAATATCGCACCTGACCTGGTACTTCTTGGTGCGCCCCCTGGGTTTCGAACCCAGAACCTGCGGATTAAGAGTCCGTTGCTCTGCCGTTGAGCTAGAGGCGCATCGCCCAGGCCGAAGCCAGGACCCGAGCAGTGTAGGGGCACTGGTGTGCCCCGGGACTGATCGATTGGGGTGACCGACGGGGCTCGAACCCGCGACATCCAGTACCACAAACTGGCGCTCTACCAGCTGAACTACGGCCACCATGTAGTCCGCCAGTGTGCCACACCGCCGACCAAGTTCCACATCTTGTTTCTACCCGTCGGGTTTTGGGGTACTGGCGAGTACCACATGCCGAGCAGCGGGGGAGTGGTCGTCGGCGGGTGGCCGTTCACGATGGATTTCGTGGTCGGCTAGGCTTGCCAGAACGAAATCCGCTTGGAGAATTGAATGACTGCAATGGAATCCATCGACACCCGCCACCTTGCCACCAGAGCCCGAGAGATCACCCAACGTGAACTGGGGGTCTACATCCAACGCACCGCCGGTTCGATGAAGGCAACCGAGCGAGCTCGCAAGGTCATGCCCATGGGCGTTCCCTCGAGCTTCCAGTCCTACGATCCACACCCGATCGTCGTTCGCCGTGCGCAGGCCGCGTGGATGGAAGACGTCGACGGCAATCGGTACGTCGACTTCGACTTGGGCTTCGGCGCGCTGTTCTCCGGCCACTGCAATCCCGCCGTGCGCAGCGCGATCGAGCACCAACTCGACGACGGCACCCTGTTCGTCACACCGTGCGAACTGAACGCCGACGTCGCCGAGATGCTCGCTGCTCGGTACAAGCTGCCGATGTGGCGGTTCACGAACAGCGGCACCGAGGCGACCATGGATGCCATCCGCGTCGCCCGCGGCTTGACCGGTCGCGACAAGATCGTGAAAGTCGAAGGCGGGTACCACGGTCACCACGATGAAGTGATGATCTCGATGAAGCCGCCGATCAGCGAGGCCGGCCCGGTCGACGACCCGCGTGCCATTCCGGCAACAGCGGGCATCACCCGGGCCGTTCTCGGCGACACCAAGGTCATCCCCTACAACCGTCCCGAGCTCCTCGAGCGAGCGTTGGCCGGCCGCGATGTCGCCGCCTTCATCGTCGAACCGGTAATGGAGAACATCGGCATCTGCTTGCCGCAGCCCGGCTACCTGCAGGCCGTGCGCGAGATCACCCGCAAGTACGGCACCATGCTGATCTTCGACGAGGTCAAAACCGGCATCACCGCCGGGTGGGGCGGCGCTACGGGTGCCGTCGGCGTTCAGCCCGACTTGGTCGCGCTGGCCAAGAGCATCGGCGGTGGTCTCCCGCTCGGTGCCTTCGGTGGGACGCAGGAGTGCATGGATCAGATCACCAGCGGCAGGGTCTTGCACCTCGGCACCTACAACGGCAACCCGCTGTGCATGGCCGCGGCCAAAGCGGTGTTGGGTGAGGTGTGCACGCCCGAGGCGACGCAGGCCACGATCGATCTCAACGGCCGCGTGCTGGCCGCCTGCCAGAAGACGATCACCGACGCCGATCTGCCGGCACACACCGTGCAGTTCGGAGCCAAGGCGTGCATCACGTGGGCGCCCGAGCAGATCCAGAACTACCGCGACTACAAGGCCACCGACTTCGATCTCGCCTTTGCGCAGTGGATGCACGGCATCAACCGCGGGGTGCTGTTGCCGCCGGGTCTCGATGAGCAGTGGCTGATCTCGGTGATGCACAGCGAGGCTGATGCAATGCACTACGCCGAGGTGTTCGCCGAGTTCGTCGACGAACTGGTCTCGTAGCTCTCAGCCCCAGCGGCGCTCCTCGCGATAGCGGTACGTGCTGACCGGCGCGTTCCATCGCCGCCGACGTCGCAGCAGGCCGTGCCCGACCAGCAGCATCATGCCGCCTCCGCCTAACACGATCGACAACCCGACGAGCAACGGCAGCGAATCGTTGGCGAGGCGCGCTGGTACATCGGCCCACATGTTGTCGCTGAACGTCGGCAGCGCGAACCGCGGCACGACGTACCCGAGGATCGCGATCAGCAGCGCCAGCAACACCATTCCGTAGCCGAGGCTGTGGACCAGCGCGGCCCGATTGGGGTGCAACATGAACCCGATCACGAAGAACCCGACGGCGAACAGCAGGCAGAACGGAATGGTCCAGTGGAGGATGCGACGGATGGTGTCGAGTGCCGAGACGCGCGGCACCGGCAGCGTGATCGACGGCATGTCGGCCACGACCTGGTTGCGCACGAGCTGGACCATCTGATCCCCGGTGATGCGCACCGGGCCCTTCAGCTGACCGATCATTCGGGCGTGTGAGTCGCGTATCACCTTGCTGAGGAACTTCGCGCCCTGCGGGGTGCTGGCGACGGCGCTGACGGTTTGGCGCGTTGCGGCCTTGTCGAGGCCGCGTTGCGAGGACGCAGCATCGGCGATGGTGTTGGTGATCTGTGTCTTGATGCGGTTGTCCTGCAACACGACATCGGCAAGATCGCCCGTGCGGCCGGGGTCGAACGCGCTGCGCTGCAGCAACCACCCACTGATGGCGATGCTGGCGCACACATAGGCAATACCAAAGATGAGACCAGCGAGGGTTCGGCGCACGCAGTTAGTTTGGCTGATGAACTCTCGAATGTCTCTAGGGTGATGACGATGCCTTCGAAAGATCCATCGTTCGGTCGGATGCTTCGTCGTGCTCTCGTGTTGCGTTGCCCGTGGTGCGGCGCACGGCGCACGTTCATCCGGCGGTGGCTGGGCAAGCACGAACGATGCCGATCGTGCGGCATCCGCTGGCGACGCGAGGAGGGTTTCGAACTCGGCGCCGTGACCGTCAACACCGTGCTGACGTTCATCGTGTTGACCGCAGCGATGACGGTCGGGTTCGTCACGACATCACCCGACATCCCGGTCGTGCCGATGGTGCTCGCGCTGGTCGGCGTGGCCGTGTTGATGCCGATCGTGATCTACCCGTTCACGTTCGCGATCTGGCTGGCGTTCGACCTTGCCGTGCGCCGCCCAGAGTCACGTGAGCTTGCCGAAGCGACCGCCGCCGTCGCCGCCGAGACGGTGCCGGGCTGAATCGCGCCAGTGCCGCGCGGTAATGCTTGATCGAACGACTGTTCGTAGTTACACTGCTGTTGTTCGAACAACGCCAGCGACGTTCACCACGCTCGGGGAACCGTGTCACACCCCTTCCGTATGGTGACCGTCAACGCAATCGAGGTCGTGGAACTCGGCCTCCGACATCAGCAAATCCACATGTATCAGGCAGGAAACGGAGAACGACAGTGAGCAACGATCGCGAAAAGGCACTCGAGGTGGCGTTGGCAGCCATCGACAAGCAGTTCGGCAAAGGGTCCATCATGCGGATGGGCGAGAAGACCTCGATGGGCATCGAGTCCATCCAGACCGGGGCGCTGTCACTCGACCTCGCCCTCGGCGTCGGCGGGTTGCCGCGTGGTCGTGTGGTCGAGATCTTCGGCCCGGAGTCCTCGGGTAAGTCCACCCTTGCCATGCACGTCGTGGCCGAGGCGCAACGCAACGGCGGCATCTGCGCCTACATCGACGCCGAGCACGCCATGGATCCGGTGTACGCCAGCGCCATCGGCGTCGACATCGATCAGTTGCTGATCAGCCAGCCCGACACCGGCGAGCAAGCGCTCGAGATCGTCGACATGTTGGTGCGCTCCGGCGCCGTCGACGTCGTGGTGATCGACTCGGTGGCCGCGCTCACCCCCAGTGCCGAGATCGAAGGCGAGATGGGCGATACCCACGTCGGCCTGCAGGCCCGGTTGATGAGTCAGGCATTGCGCAAGCTCACCGCCAACCTCAGCCGCACCAACACCATTGCCATCTTCATCAACCAGCTCCGCGAGAAGATCGGCGTCATGTTCGGTTCGCCCGAGACCACTCCTGGCGGGCGAGCGCTGAAGTTCTACTCCTCGGTGCGTCTCGACATCCGTCGCATCGAGAGCATCAAAGATGGCGCCGAGATCGTCGGCAACCGCACCCGGGTCAAGGTGGTCAAGAACAAGGTCGCCCCGCCGTTCAAGCAGGCCGAGTTCGACATCATGTACGGCAAAGGCATCAGCCGCGAAGGCACGTTGCTCGACATCGCCGTCGACATGGGCATCATCAAGAAGTCGGGGGCGTGGTTCACCTACGAGGGCGAGCAGCTTGGTCAGGGCCGTGAGAACGCCAAGAACTTCTTGTCGGAGAACCCCGAGATCATGGTCGAGGTGTCCGAGAAGGTGCGTGTCGAGGCCGGCCTTGGCCAGCAGGATGCGCCGGAGTTCACACCCGCCGACGAAGAACCGATTACGATCGACTGAGATCATGTCGGTTCCAGCTCGTCTCACCTTGGTCTCGCTCGGCGTCGCCGACGTGGCACGAGCAACGTCGTTCTACGAGTCGCTGGGCTGGCGGAAGTCCAGCGCCTCGCAAGATGCGGTCTCGTTCTTCCAACTGGGTGGTCTGGCACTGTCGGTGTTCGGCCGTCAGGCCTTGGCCGACGATGCCACCGTCTCGTCGCAGGGTGAGGGGTTCGCGGGCATCACGCTGGCGATCAACCTCGAGTCCGAGGCCGAGGTCGATCGTGTGGCAGCCGAATGGGTGTCGTGCGGTGGCACCATGATCAAGCATCCGCATCGGGTGTTCTGGGGTGGGTACTCCGGATACGTGGCTGACCCCGACGGTCACCTGTGGGAGCTCGCCCACAACCCGGGGTTCCTGCTGCATGCCGACGGTTCGATGCAACTCCCTCCGGTGAGCTGACACTGCACCGATAGCCTTTCGCCCGTGACCCGCGGCTACATCGTCCACACCTTCGGGTGTCAGATGAACGAGCACGACTCCGAGCGCATCGCCGGTCTTCTGGAAGACGATGACTACGTCGCGGTCACCGACGAGGCCGACGCCGACGTGGTCGTGCTGAACACGTGTTGCATCCGTGAGAACGCCGACAACAAGCTGTACGGCACGCTGGGTTGGCTGAAGCCGTGGAAAGAGCAGCGTGACGGTCGCCAGATCGTCGTAGCCGGCTGCTTGGCGCAGAAAGACCGTGACCTGGTCCGTGCGAAGGCGCCATATGTCGACGTCGTACTGGGCACGCACAACGTGCATCGCACGGCCGAGCTGATCGGTGAGGCCCGCACGGCTGGGCCGATCACGGAGATCCTCGACGAGGCGGTGCTCGACGATCAGGCGATGTTCCCCAGTGCCTTGCCGGCGAGGCGCGAGACCACGTACAACGCCTGGGTCACCATCCAGATCGGCTGCGACAACTCGTGTGCGTTCTGCATCGTGCCTGCCGTACGTGGCGCCGAGATCAGCCGCCCGTTCGCCGACATCGTCGCTGAGATCCGACGTCTGGCGGGCGAGGGCGTGAGCGAGGTCACCCTCCTCGGGCAGAACGTCAACAGCTATGGGCGCGACCTGCAACTGACCGCTCGCCAGGCCGGTGATGCCGACGCCCGACTGCGACCGATGTTCGCGGAGCTGTTGACCGAGGTTGGTGCGGTCGACGGCATCCGCCGCGTGCGGTTCACCAGCCCGCATCCGAAGGACATGCGCGCCGAGACCTTCGCCGCCATGGCTGCGACGTCGTCGGTGTGCGAGCACCTTCACTATCCGCTGCAGTCGGGCAGTGACAGGCTGCTGGCCGCGATGCACCGCGGGTACACCGCCGACCGCTACCTGCAGCGCCTCGCTGCCGGTCGAGCGGTGGTC
>JANPOJ010000162.1:0-8368 GCA_031427935.1 Ilumatobacteraceae bacterium
CCCTGCCCATCTTTTGTGTTGTTTGTGGGTTACCACCCCCCCCCCGTGCGCGCACTGTCAAGAGGGGGGCGGGGGGGGGGGGCCCGCGTGTCGCCCCCCCCCCCCCGCCACTCGGGCTTACCAAGGGTGGATGGTGCCATCCCACTGGAGGAACGAGCCGGTGTGCTCGATCGTCAGGTGGTCGACCATCCCGGCGATCGAGGCGGCGGCATCGGCCGGTTCGAGCGTGGCACGCGGACCGCCCATGTCGCTACGCACCCAACCAGGGTGCAGAGCGATGACGGTGACCCCGGCAGGTCGCAGCGCCTGTGACTGCTTCAGGCTGAGCATGTTCAGGGCCGCTTTCGAGGTCGTGTAGGACGCATCGCTGCCGATGCGATGGGCGACCTCGATCGAGCCGACCTGGGACGACACGTTGACGACCTTGCCGGCGACCGCGCCGAGGTTCGCGGCCAACGCCTTGACGAGCAGGAACGGCCCGATCACGTTGACATCCATCACCGACCGGAACTGCGCCTCGGTGAGATCCAACGCGCTACGGGCGGCCTCGTCGGCGCCCACCGCCCGGGCATCGATGCCGGCGTTGTTGAACAGCAGGTCGACCGGTCGGTCTCCGATCTGGCCGGCGAACGAGGCGATCGATTCACCGGAGCCGGTGTCGAGCTGGTGCACCTCGGCGCCCGAGTCGCGTAGCTGATCCGCAGTAGCCGGGTTGCGACACCCACCGATCACCGTCGCGCCCCTGGGCCCTGTACAACTTCGCCAGCGCCAGGCCGAGGCCTCGGTTGGCACCGGTGATGACGACGTTGGTCATGACATCTCCTCTTCGATGATCCGCCGCGACGGGCTGCGGTTGACAACCAGACGCAACAGGTCGGGGCGCGAGTAGTGACCGGCGACATCGCACATCGCCTTGGCCGAACGAACGATGTCGAGCGAGGCGTCGACGATCAGGATCTCCTCGCCCTCGGCCGGCCCGGCGATCACCTCGCCCATCGGGTCGATGATGTAGCTCCCGCCATTCATCGGTTGCGTGGTCGAGATGACATCGCGAAGCTCGGGTTCGGCGATGTCGTCGGGATGGATCAGCCCACCGACCAGCACCACGTACGCTGCGGCCTGCGAGGCGAACGCCCTGGCCAACAGCAGTTGCCTGGTCGACGACATGCCCGCCGGCTCGGTCTCGTGGCCGGGAAAAGCAGCCACATGCACCTGCGTGCCTTGGGCCATCAGGGCGTACCCGGGCAGCACCATGTTGTGCTCCCAGCAGTTCAACCCACTGATCGACGCATACGGCCGCTGGTAGGGCCGCAGACCGGTCGCATCGCCCTCGCCCCACGCTGTCCGTTCGGCGTCGGTGGGCTTCAGCTTGCGGTGCTTGCCCAGGATCTCGCCCTCGGCGGAGATGAACAGAAGCGTGCAGTACACCGTGCCGGCCGAGATGCCGTCGAGCTCGGCGACGCCGATCACCACGTCGCACCCGGCGGCTCGCGCCGCGGCACGCAGCTGGTCGGTCTCCGGGCCGGGGATCGTCACCGCTGCGCCGAGATACCGGGCAGTCAGGGCGCGACGCTGATGATATGGGATCCGCGCATGAACCCAGCGCGGATAACCGGGTAGCCAGGTCTCGCCGAAGGCGGCCATCGTGGCCCCCATCTCGCCTGCCTTGGCGATCAGATCGCAGGCCTTGTCGGTCGAGGCCTGCCGGTCGAGCAGCACGGGCGCGGCTTGAATCGCAGCCAGCCGAAACGTCATGAGGGGCTCCCTGCGTGAGTTGGGTCATCGATGAGACGCTGGTGGTACGCATGCCATTCGATCAGCAGCCCATATCGCATGGTCCAGAACTCGCCGGCCCTGCTACTGACGACATCGCCGGCCTCGTTGCGGTAGCTCGATTCCCACTCGACGCAGATCGTGTCGCCGTCGGCGGCACGAAGCGTCTTGTCGAGTCGATACTCCTGCCGCATCGCCGTGCCGATGCCCAGCCGCTGCGTGTGGAACTTCCTGGCTGCGTCGAGCCCTTCGGCGACCTTGCGACCGTTCCAGTAGATGACGATGTCGGGGTGCAGCAGCGGCATGATCTGCGACAGGTCCTGGCTTCGGTAGGCGGCTTCGGCCGCAGCGACGAGTTGATCGGCTGTCGTCGGTGGGGTGAGACCGACCAGGCGTCGGGCGAGATCGAAGGCATGCGATCGAGCCAGCGGGTCGACCGGGACGGCGACCATGCCAACCGCCCGAGCACCCTCGATGCAATACGGGGTGTCATCGAGAAAGACGATCTCGCCGGGCGGCAACCCGAAGTCGGCCGCCGCCTTCAGGTACGGCCCCGGTAGGGGTTTGCGTTCACCGAACTCCGTGCAGTCGACGAGCACATCGAACTGGTCGAACTCCCGGCGGCTGGCGACCCATTCGCGAGTCGACGACCGATACAGATCGTTGCTGAGAATGCCGACCTTGATGCCGGCAGTGCGCGCCTCACTGACCAGAGCGAGGGCGTCGGCGGCGAACACGTCGGCCCCCAGCTCCACGCTCATCTCCCGCCACATCGTGATGCGGTCGGGGTAGCCGCCCGACAACGCCAGCTGGTTCCAGTACTCGTCGATGTCGATCTCACCGAGCAGGCAACGCTGCCATGCCGGGTCGCCTGCAGGGTCCATCGCACCGCGGCCGGTGAATCGCCGACCGGTCTGTCGCTCCAACGCATTGAGCACGACCCAGTTCGACTCCATCAACACGTCACCGACATCGAACAGCAGCGCGCTTGGCATCGGCCTAACGTACCTCTCGACGCTGCGAGCGGCGCAGTGCCAGCACCATCACGAGCGAGATCAATCCGGCCACGGCGAAGGCCAGGCTGAATGGGTTGACGGTCCCGTCGAAGGCCTTGTCGAAGCGTTGCCCGATGATCGCAGCACCCGCCGTCGTGACCGTTGCATACACGGCCGCGGCGGTCCCGGCGACGTGGCCGACCGGCACCATCGCCGCCGAGTTGAGGTTGGACAGCAGCACGTTGTAACCAACGAGCACCAGCGACAGCAAGATGATGAACGGCCAGAACGACGGATGGCCGTCGGAACTGGCGCTGACGACGTACATCGCCACGGCCGCGGCCGTGTACGCGACGACAGCCCACCGGATCAACCGATCCACGCCGATCCGTTGAACATTGCGACCGACCGTCATCGAGCTGATGCCCATCAGGATCGCCGTCCCACCGAACACGTACGGAAACCACGATCGGCGGTGAAACACATCACCGATGATTCGCTCGGAGGTCGCCAGGTACGACGAGAACGCGCCGAAGATCACCACACTCGCCAGCGTGTAGATCAGCGCGGCGCGGCTGCGCACGATTGCCATCGTGGCGATGCCGACCTGGCGCAGTTGCAGCGGTTGACGGCGCGCGACCGGCAAGGTCTCCGGCAACCGCAGCGACCACGCAGCAATCAGGATCCCGAAGACCGCGCAGATCACGAAGGTCCCGCGCCACGGCATGATCTTGATCAGCCCTGCGCCGAGCGCCGGAGCGACCACGGGCACGCAGATGAAGACTGCCATCGCGAAGGCCATCTCGCGAGCCATGTGAGCCCCGACGAACCGGTCGCGGATGGTCGCTACGGCGATCACCCGCAGCCCGGCAGAGCCGAGCCCCCAGGCGAAGCGAGCCCACAGCATCCAGTGCAAGCTCGGCACGATGGCCGCGGCGATGGCTCCGCCGGCGAACAACGCACACGTGATCAACAAGATCCAGCGACGGCCGAAGCGATCCGCGAGGAGACCGAACGGGATCGGCCCGACCGCCATGCCGAGGAAGAACGCGGTGACCAGGCCCGCCGTCGCAGACGAATCAGCGGCCAGCCCAAGGTCGGCTCGAATTCGCCCGAACGCGGGCAGGATCAGATCGATCGAGATCGCGGCCGACGCCATCGACAAGCCGGCGAAGGCGCGCAACTCGAGGCGCGACGGCTGCTGGCGAACGGCGACGGCGGTGTCAGCTACTTGCAGAACTCGGCCACCGCCCTCACCGCTGCCGGTGATTCGTCGAGAAGCAGGTGACCTGCATCTTCGAACAGGCGCAGGTCACTGTCGGGCACCAGATCCGCCCACGCCGTCGCCTGACCGACCGGGATCAGCGCGTCGTCGTTGCCCCACATGACCATCGTGGGGACTGTCATCGTCCTCATCCAACGCGGGATGACGCGATCGAATGGCTCGTCCCAAGCGACCGTTGCCACCGTGCGAGTCTCGCGATACCGGTCGACGGCAAAGTCGAGGTCGTGCGGATCCGTGGGAAGCCACGGCAGCAGCACGTCGAAGTTCTTCACCAACCTGGTGGGGATCTGCTCGGGCGGGATGCGGAAGAGATCGTCGGCCAGCGCATCGGGCACGCGCAGACCAGCGGGTGCCACCAGCACCAGGCGCCGCAGCCGATGCTGTTGGCTGATCGCAAAGCGGGCGGCAAGGCGACCGCCGAGCGACAGACCCACGAGGTTCACGTCGCGATGCAGGCCGAGTTGGTCGAACAGGGTGCCGTAGTGCAACACGAAGTCGCCGAACTCGCGTAGCCCATCCATGTCGCCCGACTCGGCGAAGCCCGGGTGATGCGGGATCAACACCCGGAAGTCGGACGCCCACGGCCGGGCGAACTCCCACCCGTGGAACGTGCCGGCACCATGGAAGAACACCAGTGGCGGCGCGGCCGCATCGCCGAGCGCCAACACGACAGTGTCGGTGCCATTGACGCTCAGCCGAAGCTTTTCGAATCCCTCGGTCGCGTTCATACGACGGCGACCTTCTTGGCTCGCAGTCGCGGGATCACTTCCTCGGCGAACAGGGTGAGGTTCTTGACCACCTTCCAATGCGGCATGTCGCCGAGCGCCAGGTTCAACGAGATCCGCGAGACATCGGCTTCCTCGGCCCAGTTGGCGATGGAGTCCGCAACCTTCTCCGGCGACCCGGCGACGATCCGGTTGATGGCGGTGAGATCGTCCCAGTTGGCGTTGCCATGCACGTCGGGGCCGGAGATGCGCTTGCGGAACTCTGGCACCGTCACGTAGCCGGGCGGTATCAGGTAGCGCGGCGTCGTCTTCAGCGCCGTCTCGAAGAAGTACATGCAGTGCGGCATGAACTCCTCCTCGGCCTGCTTGTCGGTCTCGGCGACGTATGCCATCACCCCGAACGTCAGCTTCTTGCTGTCGATGTCATGGCCGTAATGGGCAAGCCGCTCGCGGTATCGATCGAAGACCCTCAGCTGTGCGCTGGTCGGGATGAACACCACCGAGTAGCCGAGACCGAGCTCGGCGGCGAGCTCGACGGTCTCCTCGGAACCCGAGCCCACGATGTAGGCCGGCGGATGCGGTTTCTGGTACGGCGTCGGCCAGGGGTTGAGGTAGCGGTAGTTGTAGAACTCACCGGCGTATGCGGTCGGGCCGGGCTGGGTCCACGCCTGGAAGATCACGTCGAGGCCTTCGCGAAAGCGAGCACGGGCCGTGGCCGGGTTCACCGAGTTGGCCCAGTACTCCATCCCGGTGCCGAGTGGAAAGGCAACTTCCAACCGGCCCCCCGACATCACATCGAGCATCGCGTACTCCTCGGCGAGACGGTTCGGGTACTCGAAGTTCGGCGGCGTGCCGTACACGCCGATGCGACACGAGGTGTGCGGAATGATGACCGCAGCGGTGAGGTTGGGCGCGGCGTTCATCGTGAACTGCGTGTTGTGGTGCTCGTTGACGAAGACACCGTCGTAGCCCAACTTGTCGGCCAACAGCAGTTCGCTCCAGTACCGCTTGTACAACTCGTGACCGGTCACCGGATCGAAGTTGCTGTTTGGGTAGTCGACCCACAGCGAGTCGTGTTGCTGATAGCCATCGGGAAGCGGCGCATACGGCATCAGGTGAAAGAAGATGAACTCGAGATCGTCGAGCGCACTCATGCGCGGCCTCCTTGGCAACGTCGGGTACTGAAGTCGAACCTAGTCATGACGCCGACGTCATCATTGGCTCAGGGCGAACTGATCGAGATCGACACCGCACACAACCTCGCCGCCGAACTCGGATCTGGCGCGATCCTCCCACTGCGCTTCGGGGATCTCGCTGTCACCTGGGACGAGGTGGCTGAGAACCAAGGTCTTCACACCGGCACGGGCTGCGATCCGCCCGGCGTCTTCCGGCGAGGTGTGGGACTCGGTGAGGTGATTGAGGATGTTGTCACGGTTGGGCAGCTTGGCGATCCTGCCCGCGACGAAGCTGAGGTCGATCACCTCGTGAACGAGGTAGTCGGCACCCTCCGCAATCCGCACAACGTTGTCGCACGGACCCGTGTCGCCGCTGAAGACGGCCGACCCCGACGGCGTGTCGAAGCGATAGGCGAACGCTGGGAACACCGGCGCATGCTGAACCAGGATCGCCGAGACCCTGACGCCGTTGTAGTCGAGCGGATAGATCTCGACCGGGTCCATCGGTGGGGCCGCTGTGGCGATCGAGGCGCCACTGGCCTCCACCGCCAGATCGATGTCCGGGCGATAGTCGTCGTGAGCAACGCCAACCTCGTGCACGAACACGTTGGCGGTCAGATCCGGACGGCCCTCATCAGCGATTCGAACGTTGATGTTGTACGCAAACGCCTCGAACAACTTCTGGGTCAGCCCTCGAATGCCGGGCGTCGGCGCATCCGGGAACAGCACGGGCACGACATGATCCGGCGGGTAGGGCGTGATCGGTAGTCCCGCCTCGCCCGGACCGAACACGTCGACCCGATTGGTCGGCCAGAACCCGAGCATGAGGTTGATGTAGTCGATGACGTGATCGCTGTGCAGATGGGTGAAGAAGATCGAGCGAACGGTGCTGCCGCCCTTCGGTCGACGCTCGGGATGCATCGAGATTCCGGAACGCCAGGCCTGGCGATGCACCCCTTCGCCGCAGTCGACGAGGTAGGCAACGTCGCCCACGACGATTGCGTTGGAATAGCCCGCACGCGTGGCCTTGGGGTTGGATGCGCCAGCAGTCCCCAGCAGGATCAGACGCTCGGCGGCATCGGAGCGAAAGGGCAGGCGCGTCGGACCAGGCCCCGTCGAGGGCGCGGCACCAGGTGCAGCGCGGCGAAGAACATCAGATGCTTGACACATGCTCTTCGCCGGCGGGCGGGCCTCCTACAACTCGCAACCGTCGAGGTAGACGTCGCCCTTGATGCCATCGACGGTGATCGTCTGACCCGTCCTGATGCGCGTCGTGCCGTCCACGGTTCCGACGACAGCCGGGATGTTGAACTCGCGGGCGACGATGGCGCAGTGGCTCATCACGCCACCGACATCGGAGACGACCGCGCCGGCGATGGAGAACATCGGCACCCACGGCGGAAGCGTCATCTCGCACACCATGATCTCGCCGTCCTCCAGGTCGCCCGCCTCGTCGAGCGACCTCACGACGCGAGCAACGCCACGGTAGATGCCGGGAGAACCGGCGACGCCGTCGATCACGTTCGGATCGACTTCACCCTCGGCTGGCGGCTTGATGCCGAGCAGGCGGGTGACGATGGCGTCCATGAACGGGTCGATGAAATCGCCGGGTGGCGACGGTGGCGTGCCCACCGCGCCTGGCGGCGACGCGTGCGCGGCTGCCTCGACGGAGGCCTTCCGCTTGGTGATCGTGGCGCGCTGATCGCCTCCGTTGGCGAGGGCATCGCGCACCTCGTCCTGGTAGAGGAAGAACACATCGCTGCGGTCGTCGATCACGCCGTCGCGGACAAGCGCGTCGCCCACCGCGAGCACGAACGTGCGGAGCAGCACCACACCCATCTGGTCGATGTAGAACGCGTGGTCCTCGGTGAGCGGGACGGCGTATTGAGCAGCGTCGTAGTACTCGTCGAACTTGGCGAGGTCATCTGGCCTGTCGGCGAGCTTGGCTCGGATCTTGCCAGTGAGATCCTCACGGTGCTTGACGGCCCGCTCGTACTGGATCATCGGGTCATCGCCGTCGGGCATGTTGATGTAGCGGGCGATGTTGCCGAGTGGGATCGACGGGTTCTCCCGCCACGGCACGTCGGCGATGTCGTACACAGCGTCGCTGCGCCATCCGAAGTCGTACAGGTACTCGTTGAGTTGATCGAGGAAGGTGCGCCCCTCGTCGGTCTCCGCCAACTTCGCTGCGAGATCGCGCGGATGGGTCTCGTCGAACAGCTGGTGCAACGACTTGCTGTCCCGGACGACTCGACTGAGCCGCCACAGGCCATGAGCGGCATCGACCGGACGCGTGTGATGGCCTTGGAGGATCTGGTACGCCTCGGTCGGATCGTCCGGTTGCATCACGTCGGCATAGAAGTCGCTGAGCTTCACGCCTGAGACCAGAGCGAAGTTGATGTGGCCGTGGATGTA
>JANPOJ010000163.1:0-2653 GCA_031427935.1 Ilumatobacteraceae bacterium
AAACCGACGGTATCGGTGATCAGCACCGGCTCGCCGCCCGGCAGCGACAGTCGCCGGGTCGTCGGGTCGAGCGTTGCGAACAAACGATCCTCCACCAGCACACCGGCGTGGGTGAGGTAGTTGAGCAGCGTCGACTTGCCGGCGTTGGTGTAGCCGACGATGGTGACAGCGGCGAGCCCACTGCGACTCCGGCTCTTGCGCTGCAGCTCGCGGGTCGCCGACAAGTCCTTCAGCTCGGACTCGAGCTTGGTGATGCGACGCATGATCCGCCGGCGATCGACCTCGAGCTTGGTCTCGCCGGAACCGAACCGTGACCCAACACCGCCGCGTTGCTGCGACAGCTTGGCCGTCGCCCCGCGTCGCAAACGCGGCAGGCGGTAGCGCAGCAGGGCCAGTTCGACCTGGGCCTTGCCCTCCAGCGTGTGTGCATTCTGGGCGAAGATGTCGAGGATCACTGCGGTGCGGTCGATGGCCGTTCGACCCAGCACCTTCTCGAGGTTGTACTGCTGGGCGGGGGCCAACTCGTTCTCGAAGACGACGGTGTCGGCGTCGACTGCCAGGCAGATGTCTTTCAGCTCGTCGACCTTGCCTTTGCCGATGAACCACGTGTGGTCGGGGTGGTCGCGACGCTGCACCAGCCGACCGGCCTCGTCGGCGCCGGCCGTGTCGATCAGCAAGGCCAGTTCGTCGAGGCTGGCCTCAGTATCGCTGTCAGTGCTGCCGGGCAACGTGACGCCCACCAAGACGATCTGCTCGCGTTTGGTGCGCTCGATCAGTGTTGCGCCGAGTGCTTCGTTGTATGGCGTCGACATAGCTCCCTTGCTGCACCTGCCTGTTAGAGACGAACCGTGACCGAACCGACGAAGACCGCTGGACCGACCAAGGTGACGTGACCGTCATGAGGTTGGTGCAGACGTACCTTGGCATCTCCGCCGTCCATATGCACGGTGATTTCTCCGCCGCCGGCCGTGACCAGCCCCCACGATTCCGCTGCCCAGGCGCTGGCACACGCACCCGTGCCACACGCCTGGGTGATGCCGGCACCACGCTCGTGCACGCGCATGGTGATCGCATGTGGCTCCGGGCCTGCCTCGACGAGCTCGAGGTTGATGTCGGGCACCATCGCGCCGAGCGTCAGTAGGTCGACGATGGCGACGTCGTCGACGCCGACCACCGCGTGCGGGTTGCCGACGCTGAGGTGACTGACCGGCCGCAGCGGATCAGTGCCAACGCGATGCCAGTCTTCGGGCTCGCCGATTGCTGATACCGGACCCATGTCGACCGCAGCCTCGATGACGTCGGGATCCTCGGTGGCATACAACGTGACGATTCGCTCGCCGGCATCGGTGAGGATGCGTTGCGGTGCGAGATCCCCCCGTCTCCGGGCCAACGCCTGGGCGAAGCAACGAATCCCGTTTCCGCTCATCTCCGCCTGCGAGCCGTCGGAGTTGAGCAGCACCATGCGCGCCGCGTATCCGTCTTCGCTCTCACCGACCAGCAGACCGTCTGCGCCGATACCTCGGCGACGGTCACACAGTCGGCGGGCCAAGGTGGGCAGGTCGTCGACCGGCGGATGGAAGGTGACCAAGAAGTCGTTTCCCAACCCATGATGCTTCGTCAGTTCGAGTTGCGCCATGCACGTTCCAGTACCGGCAGCGCTTCGGCCACCGGGTCGTTGTCGATATCGATCCAGCGTATGCGCGGGTCGCGACGGAACCACCGCTCCTGTCGCACAGCGAACTGGCGAGTGCGTGTGATGGTGGTCTCGATGGCGGCGTCGAGCGTGCAGCGCCCATCGAGGTAGTCGAACATCTCCTTGTAGCCGAGTGCCTGACGAGCGGTCCGCGAGACGGGACCGCGACCGAGTGCCTCGACCTCGGCGACCAGGCCCGCCTCGATCATGCGATGCACGCGCTCGGCGATCCGCCTGGCCAGCACCGGCCGCGGCCAACGCAGCCCGAACTGGGCGAACGGGGCTGGCGGGTAGGTGTCGACGCCGGGGCCGAACGAGCTGAACGGGCGACCGCCGCCGATGGTGACCTCCAGGGCACGAACGATGCGCCGGGCGTTGGTCGGTTCCATCTTGGCCGCCGCAGCCGCGTCGAGCGACGCGAGTTGACGATGCAGCGCTGCGGCGCCCTCTGAGTCGACCCGAGCCTCCAACTCCGCGCGAACCTCCGGCCACCGGCCGGGGACCTCCATCGGGTCGGTGATGCTGCGAAGGTACAACCCTGTTCCGGCGACCAGCACGGCACGGCCGTGGCGATCAGCGATGCCCAGCAGCGCCTGGCTCGCCGCAGCGGTGAAATCGGTGACCGTGAAGTCGTGCGCCGCATCGACGAGATCGAGACAATGATGCGCCACCGTTGACCGGTCGGCGGTCGATGGTTTGGCGGTGCCGATGTTCATCCGCCGGTACACCTGCATGGCATCGACGACGACCAGCTCGACCTCGTCGTGCCGGTCGGCCAACGCCATGGCGACGTCACTCTTACCCGAGGCAGTCGGCCCCAGGACCACCATTGGTTCGGTGATCACCCGGCGAGCACGGCGATTCGCCGCCTGTGCACCGGCTCGGACAGCAACTCGACGAACCGGCCGACCAGGTGGTGTGGTGCGGCACGGGTGATCTCGACCGTCGCGTACGCGCCGG
>JANPOJ010000164.1:0-5799 GCA_031427935.1 Ilumatobacteraceae bacterium
CGAACGCCGCAATCGCAGCGGCGACTGACGCGTAGTCATGCTTGGCATCGGCGAGCCGGTCGCCCCACAAATGGGCCCGCGACGGCCACGACATCAGACAAGCGGCATGCGGTTCCCACTCGGCGGGCATCGTGTACCCGGCAGCGGCGGGAGTCAGCATCGAATCGTCGGTCACTGCAACATGCTGGCGGCGAGCGTCGGTCCCGTCAATCTGGCGGCCCCGTGGCCAGCGCTTTCACCTTCTGCGGTCAAGTGCGCGCAGAAAGTACCGATTCCTGTCCTAGAACGCGCCGCGTTGCGCGTGTAAAGGGGCGTGACCATGCGAGCAGTGAGCGAACCACCCGGTGGACGGGCCGGCGCGTTTCTCAGCGTGCTCCCGGGCGGCCCGAGCAATCGGGAAGTAGCCGTGCGGGTGTTGTACGAGGAGCGACATGCCGAACTCGTCCGCTTTGCCACCTTCATCATGGGCGACGTCCACGCCGCCGAAGATGTGACCCAAGAGGCGTTCATGCGTGTCTACGACGCGTGGGACCGCCTCGACGACCACGAGAAAGCGGTGGCCTACCTCCGCGTGACGATCGTCAATCTCAGCAGGGGTCGGCACCGACGTCGTCTCGTTGCCGAGCGCAAGCAGCAGCCACACCTCGTGGCGGTGCCTTCAGCCGAGGACGACGCGATGGGCAGGGTCGGTCGCAGCGCGGTGCTTGCCGCCGTCTCGGCATTGCCCAGCCGTCAGCGGGCGTGCGTCGTGATGCGTCATTGGTTGCGCATGACCGAGGGCGAGATCGCCGCCACGCTCGATGTCTCGATCGGTTCCGTACGCACACACAACAAGCGGGGTCTCGAGACCCTGGAACGCAAGTTGGGAGCTTTGCGATGAACGACTTCGAACACCGCCTCACGGCACTCCTCGACGACGTCGCCTCGTCGGTGCGTCCGCATCCGGACCCCGACGGACTGTTCGTCCCGATGGTGACGCCCGTGCCGAACGACGTGCACATCTTTCGCCCACGGTGGGTTGCGGTCGCTGCGGCCAGCCTGGTGCTGGTCGGCGGATCGGCATTCGCGATGGAGCGGATCACCAACGATCCGCCGAGCAGGGTGGTGCCTGCCGCATCGCCCGTGGACGAGCCCACCAGCGTGTCGCCCACGACGACGATCGAGCCGACATCGACGACCCTGGTGACGGAGACGAAGCCGGCCACCGAGTCCGTGTTCAAGCCGATCCTCGTGCCGGATGCGACGGTGCGGGCCACCGAACCGACGGAGCCGATCGTCACCACCGTGGCGCCGACCGAGCCGACCGTGGCGCCAGTCGTGATCGAGTTCACCGCCAAGCTGGGCGCCAACGGTCGCGCCAACACGCGATGACGCAGGGGTTCCACGGAACCGCGCAACCGGGGTCGGCGATCCGAGTGGGCTCGGACTTCGGCGTCGCCGAAACGACCGCCAACGGAGACGGCAAGTGGGAGACCACGCTCACGCTGGTCGACGTTCCCGACGGTGCCAAGGTCGGCGTGCGCATCACCTCGAACACCAGCGACCGGGTCCGCCAGTTCACGCTCGAGCGCCCGGCGCCGCAGCCGCCTGCACCCGTGGTGCTCGAGTTCACCGCCAACCTTGGCGCCAACGGCCAGGCGAACTCGCCGATGACACAGGGCTTCTTCGGCACGGCTCAGCCGGGGTCGGCGATCCGCATCGCCTCGCAGTTCGGCGTCGCCGAGACCACGGCCGGCCCGAACGGGAATTGGGAAGCGACGCTGACGATGCCCGAGGTTCCGCCCGGCACGGCGGTCGCCGTGCGGATCACGTCGAGCACGACCGACCGGGTTCGTGAGTTCACACTGCAGCGGCCGGGCACGCCGACCCCGCCGTCGATCGACTTCACTGCCAACGCCGGGTGGGCGACCACTGATGCGACACCCCCGGTCGACGAGTACTGGGGCACATCGACGTCGGGTGCGGTGATCACGATCAGTTCGCCGTACGGCGGTGCGCAGGTGCAGTCCAACGCCGACGGTCACTGGACCGCCCGCCCGACGTTCCCCGACGCGCCGGTCGGTGTCACGTTCAACGTGCACATCACGAGTTCGAAGGGCACCGCCGTCTACGACTTCCCGCTGACCAGGGTCGGGCCGGTCTGACCACGATCACTGGGTGACTTCGGCGCCGATCGCTCGCGTCGGCGGCAGGAGGGTGGTCGGGGCAAGATGGGTGCGTGTCGCATTGGCTGATGAAGTCGGAACCCGAGGAACTGTCGATCGACGACTTGGCGCGCGCCAAACGCAAGCGCTTCCAGTGGGATGGTGTGCGCAACTACCGAGCACGCAACTGGATGGCGCAGATGCAGCCGGGCGAACAGTTCTTCTTTGCCCACAGCAGTTGCAAGGTGCCGGGGATCGCGGGCATCGCCGAGATCATCGGGGATCCGTACCCGGATCCCACGCAGTTCGACGCGGACAGTCACTACTACGACCCTGACTCGCCGCCGGCCAAGCCTCGATGGGTCGCCCGCGATGTGCGCTTCGTCGAACGCTTTCCGGCCGTGTTGCCGCTCGTCACGTTGCGCGAGCACGCGGATCGACTCGGCCCGTTCCATCTGCTGCAGAAGGCCAACCGCCTCAGCGTCATGCCGGTGAGTGACGTGCAGTGGGGCTACATCGTCGACCTTGCACGCCGGCAACCAAAGGGAGATGCTCGATCATGACCACGGAACTGATGTACCTCCGCGACGCCTACCTCACCGAGTTCGATGCCGTGGTGGTCGACGTTCGCGACGGTGCTGTGGCACTCGATCGCACGGCCTTCTATCCCACCGGCGGAGGCCAACCGCACGACACCGGCACGCTTGGCGGTCTGGCGGTCGTCGACGTGCGCAAGGACGGCGACCACGTGTGGCATTCCGTCGCGGACGGATTGCTCCCCTCCGTCGGCGAGACGGTGCACGGCGTCGTCGATTGGCCTCGGCGGCATCAGTTGATGCGAACGCACAGTGCCCTGCACGTGTTGTGCGGCGTGATCTGGAACGAGTGGCGGGTGCCCGTGACCGGCGGCAACATGGAACCGTTGAGCGCACGGATGGACTTCGAGTTCGATCCATTGCCGGAAGGCTTCGGCCCGCGAGTCGAGCAACTGGTCAACGACGAACTGGCCGCCGATCGATCGATCGAGGTCTCGTTCGTGCCCCGATCGACCGCCGTGATGGATGAAGATCTGATCCGCACCAAGGTGTCGATGATCCCCGAATCTGTGCCGGAGATCCGCGTGGTCAACATCGTCGGGCTCGACAAGCAAGCTGACGGCGGAACCCACGTGAGGACCACCGGCGAGGTAGGTCGCATCCACGTGACGAAGACCGAGAGCAAAGGCAAGGGCAACAAGCGGATTCGCCTGGAGATCATCGACGCGTGAACCGGTACGCCTTCGGCGTGCCGTCTCACCTTCGCTCGGCAGGCGCGCAGATCGCCGGTTACCTGGAGTCTCTTGGTGTGCTCGATGTAGCGCCGGTGAGGCGTCCCGGGTGGGATTGGGTGTTATGCGCTCCTTCTACGGCGGTTCGAGAGCGTATGCAGCAGGAATCGCATCATCGACGCCTCCAACGCGGCGATCGCCCCGTCCCGGGCGACCCGCTTCAATGTCGCGATCGTGGTCCGATCGACACTCATTTGCGCGGCCGACCAGCTGCATGACCGGTCGACCATCGACCCGGGGCCTGGGACAAGCTGCGCGAGCGTTTCAGCGAAGCGCAGACGCTCGACCTCGGAACATGGTCGTGCACGTACCGGCTCGGTCCCCTACGGTCCGGGTATGTCCCGACGGTCCCGTGTGGTGGTGTCCCTGGCGCTGCTGGGCCTGGCCGTGCTCGGTGGCGCAGGAACGGCGTTCGCACACGACCCGATCATCCTCACCGACACGCAGACCTCCCCGGACGCCGGTCCACTGCTACCGGACGGCACGATCTCTTTCGCCCTGTACGGCACGTTGAACTCGGCCGGCGACACGCGCGGGCTGCGGGTGCACTTCGACTCGGGCGACTCCGTGGACATCACGCTGTTGATACCCGATCGCTCACCGGAGAACGAACTGCCCGACTCGCTCCTCCCGACGTTACGGATCGATGCACCCGACGGCACTTCACGCATTCTCACGCCGACCGAGCGTGTCCGCTTCGACGAGTCGTTCTCCAACACGAGCTACGTGCGTTACCTCGAGCTCGGTGAATCGGCGCAAGCCGGTGAGTACCGCCTCACCGTGACCGGCTTGGGGCCGGCGCGCTTCACGCTCGCTGTCGGCACGACGGAACGGTTCGGCACTCCCGTGGAGAACGTGCCGAACCGCAGTGACGGCAGTGCGGGGGTGCAGCGCTGGTACGCCACGCCGCCGCCCACGTCGACCACCACGTCGACCACTGCCTCGTCGACCATCGTCACGTCGACGACGGCAGTTGCCACCGACGTGGCCGACACCGCTGCGTCAACGCAGACGACGCCCGAGCCCGGCCCGAGCCCGGACGACGGGGGCTCTAACGTGCTCGCCATGGAGATCGGCGCACTCGTCGTGATGGCCGCAGCGTTGGCCTGGCTCCTCTGGCAGCGACGCGGTCGGGACGCCGCCGACGACGTTCGGACGTGACGGCTCAGCCCGAAAGCGCCTTCGGGCCGTTGGGCGGGAGTACGGCGTCGAGCAGGGCGGCCTCGAGTTGGTCGAGTTGCTGGTCCACGCGGTGAGGGCGAGGATTCGTTGCAGGATGCCGCAGAAACGTCAGGATTGTCTCGTTCGACAGCACGCCGTGACTTGCGTTGGGAACGACGCACAGCTGCGCGCCGGGGATCGTTCTGAACATCTCGACAGCGTGCTCAGGTGTGACGATGTCGGCACAAGATCGGGGTGATGGATCGCCATGTCGAGACCGACGACCCCGCCGTCGCTGTACCCGAGAATCGAGGCGCTCTCGATCCCCAGCACGCGCATGAACTTGACCATGTCCTCGGCCATGTCGTGATAGTGGAACGAACGATCGACGTCATCGGCGGTGCGCCCATGTCCCATCAACTCGACCACGATCACCTGGAACCCGTCGGCGAAATACGGGACCGCCTCCGAGAAATACTCGGCCGTCCGCGATCCGCCGTGCAGCACAGAGGCGCACCCTCCCCATGGGCCTCGAACTACATGTTCAGGCTGTTGACCGCGGCGTACGACATCGTGACGAAGACCGAGCGCAAAGGCGAGGGCAACAAGCGGACTCGCCTGCAGATCATCGATGCGTGAGCCGGTTCGCCTTCGGCGTGCCGTCTCACTCTTGCCCGGGAGCAGCGCTCACCTCGAGCATGTCTGATCCGTCAGGGCACTGACGAGATCGCGATGTCGTACGACCACAGCTCGGCCTGGATGGGCATCGGCGGCTGCGCAACCGGGACTTCGCCGGCACCATCGCCGCTCGCGCCGGTTGGCTCGGGGCGATGACCGTGTGCGAACGAGGTCGACGTTCTCCACGCCTCGAACGACTCAAGATCGCGCCAGCGGGTGACGACCAGCCAGGTGGTGCGCTCGTCGGTGGGCCGCAGCAGTTCGAAACCCTCGAAGCCGTCGTGGCCGTCGACAGCTCCTGCCCTCGCAGCAAACCTCTTGGCGACTTCTTCTCCCATCTCGGCGGGGACGGTCAGCGCGTTGATCTTGATCACGGTCATGGGGTCGATGATGCCAGACTCGCCTGATGTTGCACGCTTTCGTGACCCGTGTTCGCTCGAGATGACCACGGCGAAGTCGACCGTCAAGCCTGGCGAGGTGGTGGGTGAG
>JANPOJ010000165.1:0-6167 GCA_031427935.1 Ilumatobacteraceae bacterium
CAGGGTACCGAGGTTGGACCGGAGTGGGCGAGGCTGTACTCGGTGTCGTCGAGTGCATGCACCAGGTACGTGTAGGTGGTGCCGGGCACGACCAGTGTGTCGACGTAGGTGGTTGCGCCGGGCTCGGGGGTGAACACCCTGCCGGGGCTCACTCCTGGCTCGGTGCGCAGCACGGCGTAGTGGGTGGTGCCGTCGGGGCCCGGATCCCAGCTGCACTCGATCGCACCTGCAATGGGTGTGCACGCCAGCGTCAACGTCGCGGGGACCCGTACTTCCGTCGTTGGCGCCACCTCGGTCGTTGGAACCACCTCGGTCGTCGGCACTGCCGTCGCCGGGATCGTGGTGACCGCCGTCGTCTCCGGTGGGACGGTCGTGGCGATGGTCGCCGCGACCGTTGACGTGGTGACCACGACGAGGCTCGTCGTGACGGGCTGGGGTACCACGATGGTAACGGACGGCTTGGTCGTCGCCGTTGGTTCCTGCGAGCTGCGCAACGAGATCACAGCGGCCGCCGCTGCCGCCACGCCTGCTGTCGCGGCCACGGCGATGGTTGCCATCAGCGTGAAGCGACCGAAGCGACGACGCCTCGGCGTAGCGGGGGAGAGATCGATGGAACGCAGCCGCCGCTCCAACTGCTGCGCGAAGACCGGATCGACCGTTGGCGAGGGCGACTCTGCGTGCCGCTCGAGCAGGTCGACGATGTCCTGACGGGATGGCTTCATGCTGCTCCTCCCTCGACCATCGATGTCACCGACAACTTCTTTCGCAATGCGCCGACGGCGCGGTGCAGCGTGACCGCCAGCATCGGCTTGGAACACCCGAGAGAGGCTGCCGCTTCATCCGCAGACAGGCCGCTGAGGTAGCGGAGCGTGAGCACCTCGCGATAGCGCGCCGGGAGCTCGTTGAGCGCCTGGTGCAACGCGCCGCCGGCCGGCGAGCTCCCGATGTCGACCGAAGACACGGTGTCGACATCGGGAGTGAGGGCTCGAAGTGCAAGCTGGCCGCGTGGGCCGCTGGCGACAGCCGTCCGGCGGTAGATGTTGGCGACCTCGTTGGATGCAATGCGGTAGAGCCAGGGCCGAACGCCGGCAGGGCGCCATTCGAACGAGGCGATCGAGCGAAGCGCCTTCTCGAACGTGGCCGAAGTGGCCTCTTCGGCGACATCGCGCGATCCCGACCGGCGATAGGCGAAGGTGTGGACCGCATCGACGTGCCGACGGTACAGCTCGGCGAAGGCCGATCGATCGGTTCGCGCTCGCTCCACCAGTTCTCGATCATCGAACGTCGCCAGCGACGTCGGCGGTGATGTCGACGAGGACGGAATCTGCACGCACCCTCCCCGGCGCTATGCCGCTGCGATCTGGACGAGCACCATGTTGCTATGCGCGAGCGGGTGATCCGCGGCATCGAGGGCCACGAGCACGTAGCTGTGGTTGCCGGCGGAGGCTGACCCGTCGACGAAGGAGCTGGCGCCGGCGTCACTCGAGCGGTACGGCACGCGACCCTTGCCATCGGGATCACCACGCAGCAGGACGAACGAAGCGAAGCCGTCGGGCGTTGCGCCGGACCACGAGCACGACACCGGTCCGGCCGGGTTCTCGCCACCGACGGCACATGCCAGTGTCAGCGTTGCCGGAACGACGTTGTCGTTGGCCGGCTTCGGCGCCGGAGCGGGAGCCGGCTCGGAGGCCGGTGGCTCTGCGGGGGGCTCGACCACCGCGGGCTCGGTCGCGACCGGCTCTGCCGACGCGGGGTCAGGCACGGCGACTTCGGCAGGCGGCGGCGCGATCTCCGTGGTGGTCACGACCGGGATGGTCGTGTCGGGCGGTGCGGGCACGGTCGTCTCGATCGTCGGCTCGACGGGCATGGTCTCTGTCGTGACCACCGCTGCGTCGGTGCTGGGTGGATGGTCGGACGGCGCGCTGAACGACGGTCGTGCCGGCTCCGGCCAGGGTGTGTGACCGCTGGCTGCACCCACGGCTGTGGCGGTGGTGCCGGCGAGTGCGATGCCGATCAAGACGGCTCGGCGACCGAGCTTGAATCCTTGCAGAGGTCTGAACATTGTTGATCTCCTTGTCACGAACGACGGCCCCGGTGGCCGCTTTCGTGGAGATCAACGGGGTGCCGCACGGCCGGATCTCACTGCAGCGCGATCCTTCGCAGACTCTTGACGAACGGCCCCGAAATCCCACGGATTGCGGTCGTCAACGGATCGATCTCGTCAGCTGAGGCCGACGCTCTGCTCTGCTCGGGCCAGGGCGTACCGTGGCTTGACGACACCATTGATGATGCGCAGTCGTTCGGGGAACGGCGCGAACGCGCTCTTCATCGCATTGATCGTGAGCCACTCGAAATCGTCGAGGCCCCAACCGAACGCCTCGGTGAGCTGCTCCATCTCGTACGTCATCGACGTTGCGCTCATCAGCCGGTTGTCGGTGTTGACCGTGACGCGGAACCGCAGCCGGCGCAGCATGCCGAAGGGGTGCTCGGCGATGGTCTTGCACACGCCGGTGCCGAGGTTCGATGTGGGGCACAGCTCCAGCGGGATGCGGCGGTCGCGTACGAACGCTGCCAGGCGACCGAGCTCTTCTTCGCCCGGCGGCCCGGTGATGTCGTCGACGATGCGCACGCCGTGGCCGAGGCGCTCGGCGCCACAGAACTGCACGGCCTCCCAGATGCTCGGCAATCCGAATGCCTCACCGGCATGGATCGTGGTGTGGAAGTTCTCGCGACGGACGTACTCGAACGCATCGAGATGTCGCGTCGGCGGGAAGCCTTCCTCGGCACCGGCGATGTCGAAACCCACCACACCGGCGTCGCGCCACCGCACGGCCAACTCGGCAATCTCGCGGCTGCGCGCTGCGGTACGCATGGCCGAACAGATGAGGTAGATCGTGAGGTCGGTGCCGACGGCCCCGCGGCGGAAGCCGTCGAGCATCGCCTCGACTGCCTCGTCGAGCGTCAACCCGGCCTCGGTGCACAACTCGGGCGCCATGCGCACTTCGGCATACACGACTCCGTCGGCTGCCAGGTCCTGGGCGCACTCGTAGGAGACACGCTCGATCGCGTCGCGGTGTTGCATCACGCCGACGGTGTGGGCGAACGTCTCGAGGTACAGGACCAGGTCGTTGCGTTTGGCGCCGCGGTTGAACCATTCCGCCAGGCCGTCGACATCGGTCGTCGGAAGGTTCGCGTAGCCGTACTCGCTGGCCAGTTCGATCACCGTGGCAGGGCGCAAGCCACCGTCGAGATGGTCGTGCAACAGCGCCTTGGGAAGCGTGCGGATGTTCATGCGGCAACCCCGGCGACCTCGGCCAGCGAGCGCAACGGCATGTCGGCCGGGCGGCGCAGCCAGTTCCACTCCGGATACTCGGCGGCGGCCGAGATGCAATGCAGCGAGTAGGCGTGACGACTCTTGGGGGACCGATTGATGTCGCTCCAGTGGGGCAGCAGACCGTGGAGGATCACCATGGTCCCGGCACGAACCTCGAGCGGCACGAGGTCGGAGGGTGACGGCAGCGGAGCCGGATCCAGCTCCTCGAACGTCGTGCCGTCGGCATCGCCACCGGCACGCTTGAAGACCTTGCGAAGGCTGGTGCGATGGCTGCCCGGCTTGGCCCACAGGCAGCCGTTCTCCAACGTCGCGTCCTCGATGGCAAACCAGAAGCCGGTGACCGTCATCGGGTCGGTGTAGAGGAAGGTGGCATCTTGATGGCAGGCGACCTCGCCACCGATCAGCGGCTGCTTGAAGATGTACATGCTCTGTAGCGCGAGCGCATCGGCCAGACCGATGTCGGCGGCCACACCGGCCAACTCGGGGCGGTACGAGAACCTCTCGAACGTCGGGTCGAGGTCGTGCATGGCGTGGCCGATCTTGTTGATGCTCAGGTCCTTCGACGCGCGAAGTTGGCCCGACTCGTCGAAGGCCTCTTCTTCGAAGAAGCACCACACACCGGAGCCCGAGGCCAGGAACTCTTCGTTGCTGACCCGCTCTTGCTCGGTGGTGGTGAAGATCGTGCGTTCGCCCGAGGGTTGGAAATCGGCGACGATCTGGTTGGCGGCGTCTTGCAACTCAGCACACGCCCTCGCGTCGGCGAATCCCTCGATCACCAGGAACCCATCACGGTGATATTGCTCGATCTGACGGTCATCCAACACAGATCCCATGCACTGCAGCGTAGGCGGCGACCGAATGCACGCCTACCCTTGACGCCATGGAACTGACTGTCTTGGGCCACACGGTTCGCCACCCGATCGATCACGTCGAGGTCTTCCCGGCGCCGGCCAACGTCACCGCGGTTCGGTTCACCACCGACGAAGTGGCCTCGATGTGTCCTGTCACCCAACAGCCCGATCTCGCCAACGTGGTCATCGAGTATGCCCCTGCCCAGTGGTGCATCGAATCGAAGAGCCTCAAGCTGTACCTGTGGGGATTCCGTGATCGCGAGGTGTTCGCCGAGGCCTTGGCCGCTGAGATCGCCGGCGAGGTGATGACCAGCGCGCAACCGAGTTGGGTCACGGTCACCCTCACCCAGCGACCTCGCGGTGGTATCGAGGTGCAGGCGGTCGCCCACCTCCCATTCCGATCGCCGGAGGCGTAGCAGCGTCGGCGACGCCGATCTACAGTCTGGCTTCATGCCAACCCAGCCGGTCTCCGTCATCACCAGCGACGAGCATCGTTCGCACGACCCCGAGTTCGACATCTATTCCGGCTCGCTCGTCCCTCGCTTCGAGGTACCGCAGCGAGTCGACTGCATCGTGCAGGCCCTCGACGGCCCGGGCTTCGTCACCGCTGACCCGACAACGCACGGCATCGAGCCGATCCTGCGCGTGCACAACCCCGACCTCGTCGACTTCTTGTCGACCGCATGGAAGGGCTACATCGAGGAGATCCCGAATCCGCAGGCCGTGATCGCCGAGACGTTCATCCATCCGGGACTCGTCGAGTCGATGGCCGTCGGTCGCCCACCCGAGACCAATGTGTACGGCCGGCTCGGATGGTTCTGCTTCGACACATCGTCACCGTTGAGTGAGGGGTCGTGGTCCGCGGCGCTGGCATCGGTCGACATCGCCCTGTCGGGCGTTGACCGCATCCTGGGCGGCGAGCGCCTGGTCTATTCGCTGTGCCGCCCGCCCGGTCATCATGCGACGCGATCGGCGTTCGGAGGGTTTTGCCTGTTGAACAACGCAGCGGTCGCCGCCCAGGCATTGATCGACGCCGGCGCGGGTCGCGTGACCGTGCTCGATGTCGATGCGCACCACGGCAACGGCACGCAGCAGATCTTCTACCAGCGCGGCGACGTGCAGTTCGTCAGCATCCACATGGACCCGGATCAGAACTATCCGTGGTTCGTCGGTCGCGCCCACGAGCGCGGCGAGGGGCCAGGCGCGGGCGCCAACTTCAACGTGCCACTCCCACTCGGCACGACCGGCGACCGCTACCTGGCCGAACTGGCCACGGCCATCGACGCCGTCTCCGCGTTCGACCCCGAGTACGTGATCGTGTCGCTCGGCGTCGACCCCGCCGACGGTGACCCCACCGCCGGACTGTGCCTGACCACGGCCGACTTCGCCGGGGTCGGTGCGGCACTTGCTGCGATCGACCGACCGATGCTGGTCGTGCAAGAAGGCGGCTACCAACTGCACCGCGTCGGTGCCGATGTCCGCTCGTTCTTCGACGGGTTGCGCGGCACTTTCGCCGCGACCTAACTCACGCCTCGCCTTTGCGATACACCTGACCGTCAGCCGCGGGTGGGCGCAGCCGCTTGGTGAAGAAGATCAGCACGACGACCACGATCACGTACGGGAGGATTGCCGCCCACCAGTCGGGAGGCGTGTCGGCCAGCAGGTACCAAATCAGTGCTGCACCGCCGAACACAGCCGCGAGAGCGGTGTCGCTGCGGTTCTTGCGCACCATTGCCCACACCAGCACTGCGAACATCGCAATCGCCGTCACCAGCAACAGGGAGTGCGATGCTCTGCCGTCGAGATCCTGCAGCCTGAGTGCGAACGGATAGCCGAAGAGCATCGCACCACCGAAGATTCCCGCCGGTCGCCAGTTGCCGAAGATCAACGCGGCCAGGCCGATGAAGCCCCGGCCCGTCGTCTGACCCTCTTTGTAGACGCCCGACAGCTCTTGGCTGGCGATGAACGCACCGCCCAGGCCT